>CAZUNU010000026.1:0-21079 GCA_964622105.1 uncultured Sangeribacter sp.
TTAAAATATATTTCAAAATATTAATGGCGCGAACAATAACGTTATTCTGCTTGTTTATGAAGTGAGAATTTTCGCGAAATAAGAAAGACGAGCCCCAAAAAGCCCGTCTTTTTTCGTATTTCATAGCCGTAACAAGCATACCACTTCACTTCTGAGTAGATGATTTGGCATGTATTTCATCTTATCTCATATATTTTTATTTATGATACACTATTCCTAATACAAACTTTCCCGTTCCTTATACATAGCGTGCAATTAGAATTACAGCAATAAGCACCGGAGCCACAAAACGTATAATAAAGCGGATTACCGGATATGCTTTCACATAGAACATCCCGTGATTATCGAGTTCATTTCTGAAGAAACTATCAGGAACTGCCCAACCCAGGAACAGGCAAGTGAAAATAGCCGCCAACGGCAACATAATATTTGTGGCAGTATTGTCGAGAAAATTGAATAGATTCATTCCAAAGAGGGTGACATCGGACAACACTCCTTGCGACAGGGAACATAGTGTGCTCAAAACTGTAAGAGGCAACATTACCCAGACCGTGGATTTCACGCGTGAAAATTTGAAATGCTTCTGAACAAAAGCAATTGTCACCTCTCCCAAAGATATGGTAGAGGTAAGGGCCGCCACCATAAGCAAAAGGAAGAAAAGCGCCGACCAGAAGCGAGTGCCCGGCAATTGGGCAAAAACTTCCGGGAGCGTTACGAATACAAGGGTAGCCCCTTCGAGGCTTTCGCTATCAAGACCGAACGACATGACAGCCGGGAAAATAATGAAACCCATGAGCAGAGCTACAAGCAGATCCAGACCTGCCACAGTGACGGATGTGCTCAGAAGCTTTGTGTCTTTCGGGAAATAGGAGGAATAGGTTATAAGGATGCCCATACCCAAAGACAGTGAAAAGAACGACTGGCCAAGTGCGTTGATCATTACCCCCGGGGTGATTTTTGAAAAATCGGGATACAGGAAATAAGCCATACCATCTATGGCCTTTGGAAAGGTCATGGCCACACATGCGAACCCAACCAAGAGCAGAAACAGCAGCGGCATCATAAAGTTGCTCATTTTTTCTATGCCTTTCTGCACTCCTTTCATAAGGATGAACAAGTTAATCGCGATCATCACATAAGTGACGACGAGCGGACGCCAGCTTCCGGTGATGTAATCGCTCATGTGGCTTCTGAACGTAAACTGCATGGGATCTGCCGAATTCTCACTACCGGGCACTGGAGCGTATAATCCCCCCGTAAGCGACTGCCAGAAATATTCAAGCGTCCATCCGGCCACAACCATATAAAAAGATAATATTAGATAGGAGGCCAATACAGCCAATGCGCCCGTAAGCCACCATTTTTTACCGGGAGCCAATTTACGGAATGCTCCGATGGCATCGCAACCGGTGCCTCGGCCTAAAGAGAACTCAGCGAGCATCACCGGAATACCCAGAATTGCCACACATAATATATACACTATAAGGAATGCCGCTCCTCCGTTGGCTTGCGCCTCCGCCGGGAACCTCCATATGTTGCCCAACCCAACGGCGCTACCTACAGTAGCCGCTATCAGCCCGATCCGGCTGCCAAACTGTACTTTTTTTGCCATAGAGTGCAAAATTAGTAAAAAATTGCCATAATCAGAGAGTGTTCAGCTAAGATTATGTAAATAAAAATACTTTAAAAGCAACTGTGAGTATTTTGCATCTGACGGGCAAGCTTACAGTCATATCATCAGACCCGGCTTCATTATACAGATTTTAAAACTGTCTTATTCAAAATTAAGTAAAAATATATCTGTATTACAAAATATTTAGTTATATTTGCACCCGAAAAAACCAGTCAACTTGTTTACTATCTTAACACACCGGAAAAACTCACTCTACGTGTCTTAAGAATCCTAAAAATCCCGACGACGTGTACGCGGTAACTCTGTGAAAGAGTTGCGCCATTATAACCTCAAAAAGCCATCCCAGTACGTCAAGCGTTACGAGTCATGCCTGAAGAGGACTAAGAAGTAAAATTTCATGCCGGAGGCACGATGATGCAATGTCAGCAACAGATAATGCACAGGCAAGCTACCGAGACAGTTGTCGCGTTTATTATTAAAAACCATTTTACTAACTATCTGAACATAAAGCAAATGAAACTAACCTCAGTATGGCGCATGACAGGATTATGCATGGTGGCCTTAGCCGCCCTGACGTCCTGCAGCGACGACAATGAATGGAAAGATGTGGATGGTGCTGTTCCCGGACTCACGCTCGCCACCACACATGAACGCACTGAAGCCGGACGAACAATCCGAATAGCCGGGAAAGTGAACGATAACGATGGCATAGCGACAATTGACCTCGTATGCCACGACATCAATCTCAACAAGCGTATTGACCTAATCGAGATTTACGGTGAACCCCTTAAGGAGTATGACCTTGACTACGCTTTCAAGATTCAGGAAGACCAGGAGGGTGAAGACTTTGATATACAAGTGACTATCACCGATATAGGAGGCCGCAAGGAGATACAGAATCTTAAGGTTACCCTCGATGCTGACTGGAGCGCTCCCTACTTTACAGTGAGTCCTGACAATGAGGTGATCGTGCTCATAAAGGAATCCACGGTATTCAACCTGAAATTCGGCGTTGCCGACAACCGTATCGTTGATTATGTGACTATAGAAGTGGTTGATGTGACTGACGGAGAGGATAATCCGAAAGCCGTAGAAGGTTTTCCCCGCCGCCTTGAAGGCAATGGCACAGCCAAATTCGATTTCTCGGAGAAGCTGGTTCTCCCCGCAAAAGAGGCAACCCTCAAAGCCACAGTGACGGCTTATGACCGTGAGGCAAACGAACCTGCCCACTCCGCTACTTTTAGTTCACTCGTGAAAGTTCAGGAACTCCCTGATCTGGAGAAGATGTGGCTTTGCGACGTAGAAAATGAGGATGATCTAAGCTCCGACATATTCGGAGTGCCCGTGCTCTGCGACCACATCGCTCCTTTCACCTATCAGATCCGCTACTATAATGAGAAAGCTGGCACGGAGGTGTGTCTTCTCGGCCAGAAAGGCTCATTCGGTCCGCTCTGCTTCGCTCCCTCCAAAGAGGATGCAAATGTTCTCGGAGACAATCCGGATGAAATCAACCGCTTGAAACTCAATAAAGCTGAGACTTACTATCTTCTCACTTTCAATACGAGCACAGGCCAGTATACAGCAGAAGACTATGCAATAGCCGACGCAATCGACCCCGTGATGCACATGCACTTCGGTGGTGACGACCTCAACACATGGTGGGGCGGCTGGGATTCCGACGCATGGTGGCAGCAGTTCTATTTCGGCCCCATGACAGGCAATCCGGAAGATGCGATGCGCATGAAGCAGGATGCAAAGAATCCTCATCTCTACATCTTTGAAGACTGGAAGCTCACCAAGGGCGACCGACTGCGTTTCACAATCCACAACTGGCATTCACATAACTGGTGGAATCTCGCGGCATGGCGCGTAGACGATAGCGCGGATCCAGGCAAGTTCATGTATTACGGCAACGTCCATCCCGACAATCCCCATTACACCGGAAATGCCGACTATTTCCAGTGGAAATACAATGGAGCTGTTGACCTCGACAGCTGGCAGGGAAGCGAAGATTACCGTAAACAGTTCGTGCCCGATAACTGGGTAGATATTCCGGCCCTTGAACGCGGCGGCACATTCAAAATGATCTTCGACGCCCACACAGAAAGAGCGCGTCTCGTGCCCCAGAAATAAGACTCACACAGAATAATCCGGAGCCGCATAAGAAACAGGCGGCGTAACTGAAGTTGTCTCCGGGCGGCTCCGGATTATATTTCCACTATAACCCAAGACATAAATAACCTAAAGGATAATCATGAAAAAATACCTTCTGACCATGATCCTCATGTTTGTCAGTCTCGCCGTGACGGCTCAGAATCTGACAGTGAAGGGTACGGTCTTATCAAAGACAGACGGCGAGCCACTCATAGGCGCCACCGTCAGAGTGCAGGGCACGAGCCAGGGCACAGCTACTGACATCGACGGCAACTATACTTTGCAAAATGTTGCCTCCAATGCCACTCTCATCTTCAATTATGTAGGCTACAAGGAAATCACAGTGCCCATAAAGGGCCAGACCACTGTGAACGTCGAGATGGAAGAAACCTCCCAGAGCCTCGACGAACTCGTGGTGGTAGGTTACGGTGTAGCCAAGAAAAGCGACCTCACCTCATCTATCTCCACCATCAAAGGCTCGGAGCTCAACGAGATGGTTTCCGGCAACGCCATGGATGCCATCCAGGGAAGGGTGCCGGGTGTGCAGGTCATCTCCGGCGGTGGTCCGGGTGCGAATCCGGCCGTCATGATCCGTGGCGTGACATCAGTCAACGGCACTGCCCCGCTTTACGTAGTAGACGGAGTGCCCCTGAATACCGACAACATCAACTTCCTTAACAACAACGACATCGAAAGCATGGAGGTGCTTAAGGATGCCTCCGCTTCCGCCATCTACGGCACACGCGCATCAAACGGCGTGATCATCATCACAACCAAGAAGGGCAAGGCAGGCGCAACCCATGTAGACTTCTCCGCCTCTGTGGGCTGGCAATATATCCCGAAACCCAGCATCGCATGGGCCGACGAATATGAGAAAGTGTTCAATGCCCGTTATGAGAACGACGGCCGCATGGCTCCCTGGAATTCACCTTACATCGACTACGGCGAGGTAGACAGCACAGACTGGTGGAAACTCGTGGTAGACAAGATGGCACTCGTACAGAACTACTCGCTCAGCGTGCGTGGCGGCAACGAAAAATACGTATATGGTCTTTCAGTAGGCTATTACCGCAACAATTCTCAATTCAAAGGCGGTTACTGGGACAAGATCAACGTGCGCCTCAACACAGAATACAACTTCACCGACTGGCTGAAGGCCGGTCTTGACCTCGCTCCCAACCTCGAAAGCTGGGAAGAAGCTCCGGAACTCTTCTCCGCCGCAATGGGCATGGACCCGACCACTCCCGTATATCGCCCCGAAAGCGAATGGGACCCCGCCAACCCGATGAACGACTACCAGCGTTCCTACAACAACCAGGAATGGAACCCCGTGGCTTCACTTGCCCGTATGGACAATCACTCACAGAAGTTCCAGCTCCTCATGAACCCCTATATCCAGATCCAGCCTATCCGTCAGCTCACCCTCCGCACCCAGTTCGGCACCAACCTATGGTATGAGCGTAAGGATGGCTTTGACTATGCGTTCCATATCGACGCTCTGGAGCAAAACACGAAAAACAAAGCCTACCGCAATTACAAAGACCAATTCAACTGGAGCTGGACAAACACAGCCACCTACATGGATACGTTCGCCGAGAAACATAATCTCACGGCTATGATCGGTTTCACTGCGGAGCGCTATGCCTACTACTGGTCGGATGCAGCACGTCAGGACATACCCGGCGACAACGATCTCCTGCATCAGGTGGGCGCCGGCACGGGAGACCAGTTTGCCAACGGCGGCACAGAGTATCAGACTCTCGCATCGTTCTTAGGCCGAATCATGTATAATTTCGACAGTCGTTATTATCTCACGGCTTCCGTACGCCGCGACGGCAGCTCCCGCTTCCCGAAGGGTAACAAGTGGGCCACTTTCCCATCCGTGTCATTGGCATGGCGTCTTTCCGAGGAGAAATTCATGGAGGGCACACGCGGCTGGCTCGACAACGCCAAAGTGCGTCTCGGCTGGGGTAAAGTAGGTAACCAGAATATCGATCCGGGTCTCTTCCTCTCCATTATGGACAACGGCGTAAACTACGTCTTCAATAACACCCGTTTCCCTTCTACCATTGTAGGACAGTTAGGTAATCCAGACCTGCACTGGGAGACTGTAGAAGACTACGACCTCGGTATCGACGCCACCTTCCTTCAGAATCGCCTCAACCTTACGTTTGATCTCTATCAGAAGAACTCTCACGACATGCTCTACGCCGCACAGAACCTCCTGATAGTAGGCAATCCCAAGTGGATGGGCGCCGTGACCATGAATATCGGTGAGATGCAGGCGCGTGGCTGGGAGCTCTCGCTCTCCTGGCGCGACAAAGTGGGCGACTTCGGCTACGACGTCGGCGTGCAGCTCTCAGGAGTGCGCAACAAGGCCATCAAGTTCTCCGGCGACGGTCCGGTCTGGACCGGTGGCAACCGTCTCAACAGTGATATCATCCGCAACGACGACGGCGGCCTGCTCTCACGCTTCTATGGCTACCGCACACAGGGTCTCTTCCAGAACTGGGAGGAGGTATACGCCCACACGGACGAACACGGTACTCTTTTGCAACCGGATGCCCAGCCGGGTGATATCCGCTTCCTCGACATCGACCACAACGGTGTGCTCGACGACAACGACAAGTGCTACATAGGCAATCCTTATCCCGATCTGATGCTCGGCTTCAACATCGGCCTCAACTATAAAGGCTGGGATCTTCTGGCCAACTTCTACGGCACATTCGGCAACGACGTATTCAACCTCGAGAAGCAGCGTTATTCAGGCGGTGGCGGACAGAACGTATATCGTGGCACGTTTACCAAGGCATGGCACGGTGAGGGCACAAGCAACGACATACCTCGCCTGAGCTACAACGACCTCAACCAGAACTACAGCCGCGTGTCTGACTTCTATGTGGAAGACGGCAGCTACATGAGATGCAAACTTCTCACAGTAGGATATACCTTCCCTGAGAAATGGCTCGGAAAGTTCAACCTGCGTCTATATTTCTCCGCTCAGAATCTCTTCACCATCACTCATTACGACGGAATGGACCCGGAGCGCCCGTTCTATGACGGCAGCGTGATCGAAAAGGGTATCGGCAACGCCAAGTATCCTACACCCCAGACCTATCTTTTCGGAGTAGACTTCAAGTTCTAACCTTAAATCATTTGCCAAGACAATGAAAAGACTAATATATACTCTCGCGGTGGCAGGTGCGCTCACGCTGACCACCTCATGCAACGACTTCCTCACAGAGGATGTGCGCGGCAAGGAGAACCTCGATACATATTTCACTACCCCCGACGAAGTGGAGTCGGCCGTGGGCGGATGCTACTGGCAGATTGCCAAGGGTGGCGGCTGGTGGCAGATCTACAACACATGGCTGATGTCTGACATGACTACCGACGACCTCTGGGACGGCAACACCACTCAGCCTGACGGCTATCAGGTCTACACCCACTTCTTCCCTACTGCAGATGAGGAGCCGGGTGCTCTTCAGAATTTCTGGGGAGCACGCTATCAGGGCATAGCGTCTTGCAATCTCTGCCTTGAGAGGATACCGGATGTGGTTATGGACGAGAACCTCAAGAGAAGGCGCCTTGCAGAAGTGCGCTTCCTGCGCGCATTCTTCTATTTCGATCTTGTGCGCAATTTCGGTGGCGTGCCACTTGTGACTAAATTTGATGAGAAAGGAATAGGCTTAGCACGCTCCACACAAGAGGAATGTTACAAGTTTATTGAGGATGAGATCAACCTCGCCATCCCCGATCTGCCGGAACGTTCGCAACTTGCAGCAGCCGACTTGGGCCGCGTCACCAAAGGCGCAGCGCTCGGCATCCTCGGCAAAGCACAGCTTTATCAGGCAAAGTGGAGCGAAGCCAAGACTACTCTCAAACAGATTATTGATTCTAACGAATACCGTCTTCTCGAAAACTTCGGCGATGTCTGGAGCGTGAAGCATAATAACAGCGAAGAGAGCCTTTTCGAGGCACAACAGACATATGGCGGCGAAACCTACAATCTTGGCGGCTCACTGACAGTGGTGACCGGATGCCGCAATGGTATCGGCGACGGCTGGAGCTGGGGCCAGCCCACTTCAGACCTTGAGAACGCCTATATAGCCGCCGGCGACACGGAGCGTCTCAAATGGACTATCATCAAGACCATGTGTACAAGCATCGCCGGTGAAACCCAATTCACCAAGTTTGTGCAGAATAATTCTCAGGTGTGTGCCATAACCGATGCTAAATACAAGGAATATATTGAGAAATTCGGTTGGACTACCCTTGACTATTACAAAGGCTACTTAATAGACCCGGCGCAACATAAGTCAGCACGCATCATCCGCAAGTATTTCGTGCCTCTTGAAGACCGTCCGGAGGTTTACAATATCGACAAGATACCACTGAACCATCGTGTGCTCCGTTATGCCGACGTGCTCCTTATGTATGCAGAGGCATGTGTCGAGACAGGCGACAATGCCCAGGCTCAATGGGGTCTCAATGAAGTGCGAAGCCGTGTGCATCTTGCTGACGTAACTTCCACAGGCACAGAACTCCGCGACGCTATCCGGGCAGAGCGACGTCTTGAACTGGCTTTCGAGCAGTGCCGCCTCTACGATATCCGCCGCTGGGATTGCGCCAACGGAAAGAAGATGATGTGCAACATCATGGGTCCGGAGGGTTCATTCGTGAAATACAACATGGGTCCCGATGCCGACATGTATGAGAAATGGAACCAGGGCGAACCGAGCGACAAGGGCATACGTTTCCAGGAAGACCGCGACCTCCTCTATCCTATCCCTTATTACGAGATCGTACACTCAAACGGTGTCATCAAACAGAACCCCGGTTGGTAACTATCCGGAGAGTCTAACCCTAAAAACTAATTCAGAAAAAAATGAACAAGACATATTTGAAACTGGCTCTCTGCGGGGCTGTGGCTCTTTTTGTCACAAGCTGCAGCGATGAGCCACACGGAGAGTCGACCAAGCATCCCGTTGGCACTGAGAAACCGGAAAAACCGGAATACAGCGCGAGCGACAAAGTGACCTCGCCGAAAGCTAATTTCCCGCTCACGAGTCAGAAAGTGACTCTCAACACCTCAAAGACGTATCAGGAGATGGAGGGATTCGGAGCCTCCGACTGCTGGCTGCCAAATCAGATTGGACAGTACTGGACCTCAAACCGCAACGAGATAGCGCAGCTTCTCTTCTCACAAAACATCTCCAAAACCTCCAAGGAGGCCGTAGGTATCGGTCTATCAATGTGGCGCGTCAACTTGGGAGCGGGATCGGCTGAGCAGGGCGATGACAGCAATATCGAAGCCAACAACCGTGCTGAAAGCTATTTCTATGGCGGCACATGGGACTGGAAGAAATGCGCCGGACAGCGCTACTTCATGGAACAGGCTAAGAACATGGGTTGCGAGAATTTCGTATTGTTCAGCAACTCACCCCTTGTGGACTACACCGCCAACGGAATGGGATATTCCGATAACGGCGCCTACGGCAATATAAAGGAGGAGGCTTACAGCCAGTATGCCGAATATATGGCGGAGGTGGCAAAACACTTCATCGAGGAGGGCTACAACATATCTTATATCTCCCCCGTCAACGAGCCTCAGTATGACTGGGGTCCGGCAGCCAATGGCGAGGCCTCCCAGGAGGGTTCCGGCTGGCAGAACAAGGAAGTGGCGCGTCTTGCCCGTGAGCTTGACAAGTCGCTTACTTCACGCAACCTCAGCACTGGTATCATGATCGGCGAGGCCGGCCACTGGGTTTGCCTTTATGAGGGAAATTCAGCACGTGAGAACTGCATCAATGCCTTCTACAATCCCTCTTCCGAGGCTTATGTAGGCGATCTCAGTCACATGAACAACCTTATCTGCGGCCACAGCTACTGGACCACCAACTCATGGAGTGAGATGCGCCAGGTGCGTGCCAAAGTGAAAGCGGCTGCTGATGCACGTGGACTGAAAGTTTATCAGACAGAATGGTCGATGCTTGGAGATGCCCCCAAAGACCTCACAGGAGGATACGAGGGAGCTTCGGAGTTTGAGATTGCACAATACATGAGCCGTATCATCCATAATGACATCACTGTAGCCGGCGTAAGCTCATGGAGCTACTGGACCGCCATGTCTGTTGAACGCTACGGGCAGAAAAACCGTTTCGAGCTTATCAAGACCACTCCGGCTGATGGCGAATACAGCAACGATTTCAAGCAGGGAGGCACAGTGAAGGCCACACCTAATCTCTGGGTATTGGGCAACTACAGTCTCTTCGTCCGTCCCGGGTATAAACGTGTGGAGCTTAACCTCAACGAAAGCCAGGACTTCTTCGGGTCGGCTTACATTTCGCCTGATAAGAAAGAAATGGTGATCGTATTGACCAATTACGATAAGACCAAAGGCGTGACAGTAGACATGGCCCGTCCTGCCGACACTCAGGCCGTGTTTACATACACCACCACTGCCAACAAAAACCTGAAACAAGCCCGTTTCAATCTCAACGACAAAGTCTTTATCGACCCGGCATCCGTCACCACCATCGTCTATCACTTCTAATCCGGTAGAAGGAATCGTTCTACATTACGAATCCACTACATAAACCGGATTAAACATCCTTACTCTTCAATAGAATAAACCCATAAGCGCTGCTGCAGTTACAGGCTGCTGCGGCGCTTACTTTGCTTTCCCCCCTCTCGCCTTGCCATTATAACCCTACCCCGCTTTCTCTATAGATCTTAACCGTGTCCGGTAGAAGAGCCGGTCATATTTACCTGGAAGATAGAAACAGATTAAACATCAGAAAAGGGATAGTGATTTAAAAAATATTTATTATCTTTGCGGAAAGAATCAACACCTTAATTAATCTAATCTGACGTATGAACCGTTTCCTTATCGGCCTGCTCTTCTGCGGCGCCACCGCGGCTTTCGCAGCCGCTCCCCAAGGGGGTATCGACGCACAGATGCTACAGCGTCTGCGTGCATCCTATCAGAACAACGCTTCTGACAAGGCTATCTCCAATGCGTTGAAGTCTACCGACATCGACATCCTCGCCACCAACGCTGACAACAAGAATAACTTCGACGACAATTTCACCTATCGCGTGAAGAGCAAGGGTATCACCAACCAGAAATCTTCCGGACGCTGCTGGCTCTTCACCGGCCTCAACACCCTGCGCTCGCAGATGATGGAGGAGCATAACCTCCCGAGCCTCGAACTCTCGCAGAACTATAATTTCTTCTTTGATCAGCTCGAGAAGTCGAACCTCTTCCTTGAGGAAGTGCTCAACACGGCCAACCTCCCGATGGAAGATGCAAAGGTGACTTTCCTCTTCAAGAATCCCGTGAGCGACGGCGGCCAGTTTACCGGCATCTCCGACAACCTTCTCAAATATGGCGTAGTGCCCAAGAGCGTCATGGTGGAGACTTTCTCAAGCTCGGCAACATCCAAACTGCGCCGCAACCTCCAACGTAAACTCCGCGAGCAGGGTCTGCAGCTCCGCCGGATGAAAGAGGCGGGCGCTTCAAACAGCGAGATTTCAAAAGAAAAGGAGCAGATGCTTACTGAAGTTTACCGTATGCTCGCGCTGACTCTCGGAGTGCCTCCTACAGAATTCACATGGACACGCAAAGACAAAGACGGCAAAGTGGTGAGCACAAAGACCTACACCCCGCAGAGCTTCTACAAGGAGTTTGCCGGCAATGATCTGAAGAACGACTATGTGATGTTTATGAACGATCCTACACGCGAATATTACAAGCTCTATGAGATCGACCTCGACCGCCATATGTATGACGGCAAGAACTGGACATATATCAATGTGCCCATGGAAGATATCAAGGAGATGGCTATTGCAAGTCTCAAAGACGGCAAGATGATGTATTTCTCATGCGATGTGGGCAAGTTTATCAACCGTGAGAACGGTACGCTTGACGTCAATAACTTCGATTATGATTCTCTCTTCGGAGTGAAGTTCGGCATGGACAAGGCTGACCGTATACGCACGTTTGACAGCGGCTCTTCTCACGCCATGACTCTGGTAGGAGTTGATATCGACGAGGCCGGCAAACCGAAAAAGTGGCTTATCGAAAACAGCTGGGGCAACGGCGCCAACGACGGACACCTGATCATGACTGACAACTGGTTTGACGAATATATGTTCCGTCTTGTGGTCAACAAAAAGTTCGTGCCAGCCAAGTTGCTCGCTATCGAGAAGCAGAAACCTATCCTTCTCCCCCCGACCGACCCGATGTTCCTTTCTGAAGAGTAATTTTTCGAACTCACCATAGGATTAAGACAGTCGCATCTCTTTACCATCAGCGTCAAGAGATGCGACTGTCTTATTTTACATCAGCTCACCAATCCTGTGCCGAGCAATTGGAATGACAGAGACGTATGAAGCAACAACAGCAGGTAGGCCTCATCAATGTTCTTGCCAAGTTTCCGGCGCAGCAGGGCTATCATCTTTGCCTTGCGCTTCTTCACCGTAATCTCAGCTATATTCAGGATCTCGGCAACCTCGGCTGTCTTCAGCCCGTTGCTGTAGCACAGGTCGAAGATCTGACGGTATTTCTCCGGCAATGATTCGATGGCTGAAAACAACTCCAAGTAGACCTCCTGCTCTATCGAAGCCAGATGGAGATCCTCAGCCTCATCCTGCGAAATCATGCCATGGCGCTCATACTTCTGCTTCTGTTGCTCACCACGCAGCTGCATGAGGGCATTGTTGCGCACGGAGGTGATGAGCCATGCCCGCCATTTATCCATATCCTCAAGGTCGGAGCGATGCAAGTAGGTGGCAAGCACCGCATTCTGCACGCAATCCTCCGCCATAAACGACAGCCGATCGCTCAAAATGCCGGCGGCATAAAGCATCAGCTGAGAATAGAACGTCTTGTAGAATACTCCCATTCTCCCTGCTATGAATTGACGGTATATGTAATCGTAATCTATCATAAATGCACTGGCCGAGGCGCAAAATTACATTAAAAATCTTATTTTCCATAACAATTGACTAACTATTTTCCATATAAACTAACTAATCGCAATAATTGGCATTTCTATGTAAAATTTCTTTTGAATTAAAACCCAGGATTCGACACATGGGCGCGGCAGGCGGGCACCCCTACCTAACAAAACCGACATCACGTAAAAGACAATTGATGCCTTATACAAGACAAATGACACCTCCTGTAATCTGATTAAAAGGGGGAAGGGATGGTATTTCAAAAAAATTTTAAAAATTTTCAAAAAAGATGTATACTTTTTGAAGAGTCGTGCATGTTGGTAGTGAAAAGTTATTAAAAATGGACCGTATAAGCCACCTCATATTAAAGAAACTGAAAATGGACCTCAGCCCCGAGGAGGAGCTTGAGCTCGAGCAATGGGCCGGAGAGTCGGATGTGCGACTCGAGTTGATCAAGCGTCTTTCAGATCCGGCTTATCTGGCGGATAGGTTTGCCCAAAGCAGCAAAATCAACTGGCAACGCCCGGCTGAAGACATGCAGAGGCGCGTGGCAAGGATGAAACGCAAGATATTCGTCAGGAGATTTGCAGGAGTGGCGGCAGCCGTATTGGCTATAGCAGCCATTGTGGGAATCTGGCTTCTGATTCCCGATCTTTCAAAAGAAGCGCCAAAGCAGGAGATGGACAATGTGATCTCAATCGAGAGCCTCACCCCCGGAAAGACCGGAGCTATTTACAGAGGTACAAACGGAC
The DNA here is from genome assembly GCA_964622105.1 of uncultured Sangeribacter sp. Lineage (GTDB taxonomy): Bacteria > Bacteroidota > Bacteroidia > Bacteroidales > Muribaculaceae > Lepagella. Next base: position 13,504 of record CAZUNU010000026.1, read on the forward strand.
GGACCATGTTGCTAAGCGCCTCCGACACCACGACACTGGCCAACCAGATTGAGATTGACAAAGTGAGTTCAAAGTATGGGAAAACGGCGAATCTAAGTCTTGAAGTCGGTCGCGGACGAGAATTCAAGATTGTGCTTGAGGATTCCACTGTGGTGTGGCTCAACTCTGAATCCACCCTCTGCTATCCCGAGAAATTCGCCGCAGACTCAAGAAGGGTGAGCGTGACCGGAGAGGCTTATTTCGAGGTAAGACCTGACAAAGAACGCCCATTCATAGTTGAATCCGGCGGACAGAATATCAAAGTGTATGGCACTACCTTCAATGTGCGCGGATACTGCGATGAGGAGGCCATTATCACTACTCTTGAGACGGGAAAGATAGCCATCTCCGATTCGAAGAAACCTGACGCCGAAGTTGTGCTCTCACCCGGACATCAGGCGCGTTTCAACAAGAGCAATGCCGAAGTCAACATGAGGGAGGTGAATCCGGAGATTGTGACAGGCTGGAGGCATGGAAAGTTCGTATTTGAAGAGACGCCACTCTCCACCATCATGCGCGACCTGAGCCGCTGGTATGATTTCTACTATGAATTTGCCGACCCGGAGCTTAAAGACATAGTGTTCATGGGCTCTGTGTCTCGTTATTCGGATTTCCGCACCATCATCAGTATCCTTGAAGACGGCGGAGAGGTGAAATTCTCCATCGACAATAACAAGATACTGATATCCCGAAAGAATCCAGCAAAGTAATTAATCAATATCTAACCATATTTACCGTATGAAACGACACATCCTGACACTTTTAGTGGCATTGGTGGTATCGTCGGCTGCTGCTTTCGCTCAGAAATACAGCGCCACTTTCAACAATGCAAGTCCAACTGAGGCAGTAGATATCCTAAGGAAATCTACCGGACATGATTTCGTCTATCAGAAATCTCTGCTCAATGAAAACAAGCTCAACGTCAATGGTCATTACAACGACCTCTCGCTGACTGAACTGCTCGAGCGCACCATCGTTAACCAGCTGAACATGAGCTATAAAGTGACGGGCAACACCATCACCCTCAACAAAGCCGCCGAGAAGAGCGGAGCCCAGGGCGAAGTGCGCGGCATAATCGTGGATGAGGTGGGAGAACCTCTGCCTGGCGCCACCGTAATGGTGAAGGGCAGCAATGGGTTGGGCACATCTACCGACATTAACGGACACTTCTCTCTCAAAGTGAACGAACCCGTGAATGAACTACGGATCACCTATGTGGGCATGAAACCTGTGACCATCAAGGCTAAGGCTGGCTCCGTGATTCCGATACGCATGGAGAGCTCCGTGGGCAATCTTGACGAAATGGTGGTGACCGGTTATCAGAACATCTCGAAAGAGCGCGCCGCCGGTTCGTTTACCAAAATCGAATCGAAGGATCTCAAGAGCCAGACCATAACTTCAGTTGACGACATGCTTGAGGGCCACGTGGCCGGTTATACCGACGGACGTCTCCGCGGCATCACCTCAATGCAGGGCATCACATCTCCCCTTTACGTGGTAGACGGCTTCCCGATCGAGAGCACACGCGTGAGCTATGCAGGCGGCGGTTTCTCTGAATATACCCCCAACATCAACGTTGACGACATCGAGAGCATCACAGTGCTCAAAGACGCGGCAGCCACTTCAATCTACGGCGCACGTGCAGCCAACGGTGTGGTAGTGATCACCACAAAGAAAGCCAAAGCCGGCAAGCTGAGCGTATCGGCATCGGCTACTTTCTCAGCAAATCCTTACAAGAGAGTTGACGCTTACCGCCCAGATGCACAGGAGACAATAGCAGAGGTGCGCGACTGGATGTCGCAGAATCCCAACTTCGTAGGAGACGGAGCAGTAGCTTATGCCGAAAACATGCTGAAAGTGTCGAGCAATCTCGCGCCCCACATGAAGGCCATCTATCAGCGTTATGCCGGCCAGATAAGCGACGCACAGCTCAATGCCATGCTCGACAAGTGGGCCGGAATGGGCTACCGCTATTATGACGAGGCCGACGATCTGCAGTATCGCACAGCCTTCAACCAGCGCTATAATCTGAGCATCTCCTCAGCAAGCGACAAAAACAGCATCGTGGCGACAATAGCCTATAACCGCAGCGATGCACATCTGAAGGATTCTTGGAATCAGGACATCGACATCTCTCTGCGCAACACCATAAAGATGACGCGCTGGTTCGACCTGGATCTCGGTGCTTCAGTGATTTATGCCAACAATTCCACCCCTTCATATAGTCTTTACAGCCCCGGATTCACCATCACTCCCTACATGAGTCTCTATAATGAGGATGGCTCGCAGTTTGTAAGCAAGCAGGAAGACCGCCTGAGTAAGTCGCGTCTTGATGCCATAAACCAGTATGGCCTTTATAACGAGGATATCGATCCATTTGATGAGATGGGACGCAACACCACAAGCGGAAGCGACCTCGTGACCCGACTCAACACCCGCCTTCTCTTCAAAATCACCGACTGGCTGAAATTCTCAACTCAGTTCCAGTATGAATTCGCCAATTTCCAGGATAAATCTTACAAGGAACAGGAGACTTATGAGGTAAGAAATAAGGTTAACAATTTCGCTTCATCAGCAAATGGTACAACCCCAACCTATAACCTCCCCTATGGAGATATATATCAGCACAACACCAACGACCAGAGAGCCTGGAACTTCCGCACACAGCTTGACTTCAACAAGACTTTTGCCGATGTGCATCAGGTGACTGCCATCGCCGGCTTCGAGATGCGCCATAACAAGACACGCTACGAGAGCAACACATATTATGGCTATGACGAGCAGATGCTCACATGGACTACCGTCGACCAGAAGGCGCTACAATCTTTCGGCAACGCCATCTTCGGTCGCCCCTGGATAAGCGCCGCTGACTTCGCATCTTTCAACGAGCTCACCAACCGCTTCATATCTTTCTATGCTAACGCAGCCTATAGCTATGACGACAAGTATATAATCAACGGTTCGATCCGCACAGACCGCACCAACCTCTACGGTACAAGCAGCAAGTATCAGGGCAAACCGATCTGGTCGGCCGGCGCAGCATGGAGAATCGACCGCGAGAAATTTATGCAGGGAGTGGCATGGGTAAACATGCTGAAGCTCCGCGCCTCTTATGGCATCGGCGGTAACATCGCCAAGAACCAGTGGCCTTACACCGTGGCCTATTACGGCACCAACACCAGTCCCGGCGTTGGCGGCATCAGCGGCAACATCAGCTCGCGCCCCAATCCGAAGCTCCGCTGGGAGAAGACCACCACCATAAACGTGGGCGTTGACTTTGACCTCCTCAACAGCAAGCTCAACGCCTCCGTAGAATTCTACAACAAGAAGGGCACTGACCTGCTGGCGTCTTCAAACGGCGTATCTGTAGAGGGCCAGGGATTCTCTTCCAACACCATCAACAACGGCGAGATGACCAACCGTGGCGTGGAGATTCAGCTCACAGGCACTCCTATCCGCACCCGCGACTGGACATGGACCATCCAGGCCATCTATGGCTACAACCATTCCAACGTAGATTACGTGAATGTGGAGGCTCCAGTCTACTTCCTTCAGCTCGACTATCCTGAGAGCTTCCCGCGCGTGGGCGTGCCCTTCACAGCCATGTACGGCTACAAATGGGCCGGTCTGTCGGCCTACGGTATCCCTCAGGTGTATGACGCCAACGGACAGATCTGGGATTCAATGTGCCCCACAAACCTTGACGATATCGTATACTTAGGCAGCTATACCCCGACATACAGCGGCTCGCTCTCCACGAACCTCCGCTACCGTGGATTCGTGCTCTCGGCTCTCGCCCTCTTCGAAGGCGGCCACAAGATGAGGTGCACAAACTTCACCTACAACGACCGCTGGCATAATCCGGGCGATGAGGCCACTACCGACGTGCCTCGCTACGTAAGCTCCGAAAACCCGGACTATTACGTGGATTCTTCCATCTACACCCGTTCTTCGGCTGTGATAAAGGATGCCTCTAACTGGAGGATACGCAACATCGCGCTCACTTACAATCTGCCCCAGATGATCTGTAAGAAATTCTACGCCAACGAAGCGAGCGTGAAGTTTGCAGTGGAAAACGTGGCCACTTTTGCCAAATCGAAGGCCGTGAAGTATGCCCTCAACGGCTACAATCATCCCAACTATGTAGTGTCGCTCTATCTCAACTTCTAAAACTGACGCATCATGAAAATCAAGAAATATATATTATTCGCGGTTGCCGCGCTATCAATGGGTCTTGCATCGTGCAACTCCTTCATCGACGATATGCCGAAAGGCACACGCGTGCCCACCACTCTTGCCGACTATGAGGCTTTCCTCCGCAATGAGTACAGCGTGAATTATCTGCCGGGTCTGCAGGCCCTCTACCTGATCAATGACAAATTCGTGGGTCAGAACAACTGCCGTAACGTAGATGACCTGCGTACGGCCAACTATATGTGGAAAGAGAACCGCGACCGCAAGGAGCTCAACTCCTCCACGGAGGATATGTTTGACAACGGCTACGGCATAATCGGCATCTGCAACACTATCATAGAGGCGGCTCCGGATTCGAAGGATGCCACAAAAGTGGAGAAGAATGAGGTGATGGCCTATGCCTACGCCATACGCGCTTTCGTGCTGCATCAGATTGTCAATTTCTATGCAAATGCCTACGATCCTGCCAATGCCGACAAAACTCCGGGCATACCCCTGATCTACAGCGGCGGACTCGGCTCTCCTTATCATCAGGGAACTGTGAAGGAGGTTTACGACCAGATTCTGGCCGACTTCAATAAGGCTATCGAGCTGGGTGTGCCCGAGAAGTCGATGACCATCATCCATCCGAGCCGTGCTGCCGTTGAGGCCGGCCTGGCACGCGTGTGCCTCTCCATGCGCGACTATGACGCTGCCCTCTCCCATGCTGACGCAGCGCTCCAGCGCAACGGCGAGCTCTTCGACTGGCTTGACTACTATAACCAGAACAAAGACCGCATAGCCAATGAGGATGACTACACGAAGATCACTTCTCCCATGAACCATACCTGCGTGGAGAATCTCTGGTTCTGTTCCGGACAGGGCAATCCCAACTATCCTACCGCTGACATCGACATCTCAGAGGAGCGTGCCGCTTGTTTCGAAGAGGGCGACATGAAATTCCTCGTGCGCTGGAAGAAATATCAGTCGTCGACCGACCTCTATCATATGGGCATGCTCACCGGATATTATAATTTTGCCGGCATCGCCACTCCGGAGGTGTATCTGATCAAGGCTGAGTGTCAGGCCCGCAAGGGTGACATACAGGGTGCCATGGCATCGCTCAACAAGGTGCGTGAGAGCCGCATCCATCCCGATTTCTATCAGCCGGCCACTGCGGCCAACGAAGCCGAGGCCATAGAGAAGATACGTCTTACAAAAGACAACGAGTTGCTTGGCACAATCTTCCCCTTCATCGACCTTAAGCGCTATAATGCGGAGGGCAAGTATCCGAGAGACCTTAAGAAGACATTTGACGATCAGGTGTATACTCTCCCGGCTACCTCTCACATGTGGACCATGGTGTTCCCGGCTAACTCGATAAACCGCCCCGGCAACGGTACCCTTACCCAGAACGTTGACAAGTAATATTATTTCTAAAAACGGTAGAATGATGAAAAAGATCTTTCTGTTGCCGGCAGCAACCCTGCTGCTGGCCGCATGTGGCAATTCTGTGCCCAAAGACTCATATGTGATCACAGGTGAAGTGGAGGGACTTCCTGACAGCACCGTGCTCGTGCTGGAGCCCCTCTCGCATACTCCTGAGGATGTGGTCGGAGAGGCCATGGTGATCGACGGTAAATTCAAATTTGAAGGAAAGGCCGAACAACCCTTGGCAGTATTCCTGCATGTGAAAGACCGCTACGGAGCAAAGGGACTGATGCTCGAAAACGGCAAGACCGAGATCAAAGGTAAGGTTGAGGCGAGCGGCGACAGCATTCCATATTATAATTTCGACGCCATCACTGTGGCTGGCTCCCCTCTTACCGACAAGTATTATTCACTGATGTCTCGCCGTGACACCCTTAATGTGATGTATCAGGCTATGAACGAGAAATACAGCGAAGTATCGCGTAAACTTGGCGAGGCCAGAGGGAGCGGCAACCGCGCAATGATGGACTCAATCATGGCTACGGATGAGTATAAGGCACTCTCGGCCGCTGAGAAGGATTTCTTCAGCTATGTTGAGAAAGTTAATACTGGAATCGTGGAAGAAAATAAGGATTCATTCTGGGGCCCGCTGATGATGATCGCCACGATGTCTTACTTCACTCCGGAGCAGATACCGACTTATGAGTCGTTGAGCGATGAGGCCAAGAATTCATACTACGGTCAGAAAGTGTATGAGGAGCTTTATCCTGCGGGAAAGGTTGGCGACGAAGTGAAAGACTTCAAGATCGGCGACAGCTCGTTGGCAGAGTTCTGCAAAGGCAAGAAGGTGGTGTTGATTGACTTCTGGGCTTCATGGTGCCGTCCGTGCCGTAAGGAGATACCCAATCTGAAAGCTATCTACGAGAAGTATAAGGATCAGGGATTCGACATAGTGAGCGTATCGATCGACGATGATGAGGCTGCCTGGCAGAAAGCTCTGGATCAGGAGAAACTGCCTTGGACTAACGTACGCGATGCGGACGATGCTATTGCGAAGCTCTACAAGGTGAGTGCCGTGCCCACCATCTACGTGATCGACGGTGACCATAAGCTCCTCAACAGCAACCTCCACGGCGAAGAACTCTCTGCCGCCATCGACTCGCTCATGGCGGAGTAAACTTGGCCCGATACTAGGATACTCCGGGCACAGTAACACAGTGCAAATGGATGCTTCGGTTCCGTTTTCCGGCCTCCGGAACCGAAGCCTCTCCCCTTCCAACAACCGCAGGCGCCCAAACCACTCTCAACTGACAGCGCCAGCAGCCGCCCAAACTACTCTCCCCCGACAGCACCAGCAGCTACCCAAACTACTTCCCCTGACAGCACCAGCAGTTGCAGAAGCCACTCTCCACTACCAGCACCAGTAATTGCTGAAAACCACTCTCCCCTGACAGCAACCGCATCCGCCCAAACTACTAACTTACACTCTTATATAATCACCAAATGCCGATTTAAATCGGCATTTGGTGATTATATAACCATTTTTCTCATAAAAAACGGCGTGAAATATTTGCACAAGACTAATAAATATATTAACTTTGCAGTCGCAAACGAGCACCACACGATTGGTTGCAAGTTTAGCGGGGTCCTATAGCTCAGTTGGTCAGAGCACCTGACTCATAATCAGGGAGTCCTTGGTTCAAGCCCAAGTGGGACCACAAATTAAAAATCAAGCAGTTACGACTCAAATCGTAGCTGCTATTTCTTTTGTTTGAACACAAATCCGAACTACCAGTGTCCATCTCCACAAAATCGAAGTAAGGCTTCAATATCAGAATAATTGTAAAATGGTAGGATGAAAAAGGCCATTCATTTCCTTGAACCCATGCGATTTTAGCCAGTCAATACCCTCTACATAATCCTCGACCCGTTC
>CAZUNU010000027.1:0-20949 GCA_964622105.1 uncultured Sangeribacter sp.
AGTTCATTTTCCGTATGCGTGAGTTCGAACAGATGGAGATGCAATTCTTCGTTCGCCCTGGCGAGGAACTCAAATGGTTCGACTTCTGGCGCCAGACTCGCCTCCGCTGGCACAAGGCTCTCGGCCTCGGCGATCAGAAATATCGTTTCCACGATCACGAGAAACTTGCCCACTATGCCAACGCAGCCACCGACATCGAATTCGAGATGCCTTTCGGCTTCAAGGAGGTGGAGGGTATTCACTCGCGCACGAATTTCGACCTCTCGCAGCATGAGAAATTCTCAGGCAAGAAGATCCAGTATTTCGATCCGGAACTTAATGAAAGCTATGTTCCCTACGTAATTGAGACCTCCATCGGTGTTGACCGTATGTTCCTCAGCGTCTTCTGCAGCTGCTATGAAGATCAGCCTCTCCCCGGCGGCGATCATCGCGTGGTGCTCCACTTCCCTGCTCCCCTCGCTCCGGTGAAGTGTGCCGTGCTTCCTCTCGTGAAGAAAGACGGCCTTCCTGAGAAAGCCCGCGAGATCCAGCATCGTCTGCGTTTCGACTTCACCTGTCAGGTTGACGAGAAAGACTCCATCGGCAAGCGCTACCGTCGCCAGGATGCCATCGGCACTCCCTTCTGTATCACAGTTGACCACCAGACTCTCGAAGACAACACCGTAACTCTGCGTCACCGCGACACAATGGAGCAGGAGCGAGTGAACGTAGATGATCTCGAGAAGATCCTCTCAGAGAAAGTGAGTCTTAACAGTCTTCTCCGTAAACTCCTCTAATTAAAACTAATATGATTCTGATCAAAAAAATATTTATGGCCGTGATAGGCCTGGTCATGGCTTCTTCCCTCTCGTCATGCAACTACAACTCGCTTGTAGACAAGCAGCAGGATGTTGACCAGGCTTGGGCACAGGTTGAAAACCAATACCAAAGACGTGCCGATCTCATTCCGAATCTCGTGAACACCGTGAAGGGTTATGCCACTCATGAGAGCGAGACGTTGGAGAAAGTGACTGAGGCACGCGCCAAAGCCACTTCCATCAACATCAATGCCGACGACCTCAATGAGGAGACACTCGCGAAATATCAGCAGGCTCAGGGAGAACTTTCGCAGGCTCTCGGCCGCTTGCTCGCCGTTACTGAGGCCTATCCTGACCTGAAAGCTAATGAGAATTTCATGAATCTCCAGACTCAGCTTGAAGGAACTGAAAACCGTATTGCCACAGAGCGTATGCGCTACACTGAAGCTGTACGTGAGTACAATGGCTCTATCAAGAAATTCCCGACGGTGATCTATGCCGGATGGTTTGGATTCAAGGAGAAACCTCAATTCAAGGCTGAGGCCGGGGCCGAGAAAGCTCCGGAGGTGAAATTCTGATAATATCCCTCCTAACCGTTTTTACTCTCTAAAACGAATCTCTAAATGAAACTGAAAAAATTCGGATTCCTTCTGCTCCCGGCCACTCTTGCCATCCTCTCCTCATGTATGGGTGATGACAAGGAGACTGACTATACCGAATGGCGCAATGAGAATCTCAACTTTATTACTGCAGCTGAGGCAGAGATGCTGGGTGGGCAGAAAAGATACGAAAAGATTTCACCGAAGTGGGATCCGGCTTCTTACGTTCTCATGCAGTGGCATAAGAGGGGCAATTCGGCAAGTAGCCTCAAGCCTCTTGATAATTCTACAATCAGTCTGAAGTATCTCCTCACGAATGTGAAAGGTGATACACTCGACTCATCCTACTCGAATACCGACAGCTTGTTTAATTGCAAACCGTGTGAGATGATCACCGGCTTCTGGATTGCCACCACCAACATGCTCCCGGGAGATAGCGTCACAGCCATCATTCCTTACACCAGTGGCTACGGAATCAGCGGCAGCAACAGTGTGCTTCCCTATTCCACCCTCATCTTCCAGATCAAGCTCGACAAAATTCTCTCTTACGATAAGCGTTAACCAGTCCACTACACAGGCGCAAAATAAGGATACAATTAGTCTGCTGTCATAGGTATCTAACAAAACACAAATCCTCTGCAACCATTCCGGTCTGCAGAGGATTTGTGTTATATAAAAACAAACGGTTAGGAATTTAAAAACAAACGGTTGGGATTGAGTGTTTCAATAATAAACAAAACTATTCAATACTTCTTAAAGAATTTGTATAATAAAATTTGAAGGAATTTGCAAAACAAAGTCTTGAGGAAAAAATAAAATCACAAAGGGTTATGAAATCATTACTCCTCTTTATACCGGCATTTTTGATGATGGCATCCTGCGCACAGACTGAGCACACTGAAGCCATCACTGCCGATATCACTGCAGCCCAGATGGAAGGAAGAAACGCCGCACGCGACATCATCATCTACAACTGGAAAGACACCACCGGAATCCACAAAGCCATGGAAGAAGCGCGTGCTCCACGCCACAAATATGACTCCATCGGCAATCAAGCCGCATCCGCCATGTTCGACTCCACCTTCAACAAAACCATCCGCACGGTACACCCCGAACTCGCAAAAAGAATCGGCCTCTAACCCCCTTTTTCCAAGGCTAAGAATCAATCAAAAAAACAGGTTATACTTATCTCCGTACTCCTAAACTGTATATTTAAATCTCCGTGCTCCCTAACTGTAATTAAAAAAGGTAGGAGTCTCGGCCTGCTGCAGCCCTGCAGCATTTACACAAAAGAATCGGCTTGTAATGAAACCTATTTATTGCGTTCTACGCCAATGCCGAAAAGAGCATAATCATAGATGCAAGGATCATCGGGTCGCAATGTACGCAACACACCCGTCAATTCCTCCACACTCTTGCGGTCGTTGGCTTTTCGCGTCAGTAGCCCCAACTCCCTCGAAACATTCCCCACATGCACATCCAGAGGAATGTAAAGCTTACTCTTCGGAATCGACTTCCACACCCCCATATCCACAATTCCATCGTCACGCACAAACCATCTCAGAGCCATATTGATGCGTTTGAGCGCAGTCTTGTCAAGATTAACCGGAAGGCACTGGCTGCAAGTCGCTCCGCCGTTCACATCGCTCATTATCTTCTGCATTTCCTCCACCAATTTCCATGCCGGAGCCTCAGCTTCCCCCGCCCGTATAGCCGCCGAAAAAGCATCAAGACTCCCATAATTCTCATAAATCCTCCTCATCCCCCGAAGGAAATACTGGAAATGACGCGCAAAAAAAGTGCGGTGCAGATTCATATCAGGATTAAGATCCTCATACCCCTCATCCATTACATAAGCATACGGCTCATTATCCATCAGCGTCAGCATCCTTTCAGCGTCACGGCAAATCATCTTACGGTTGCCCCAAGCAATAATAGCCGACAAAAGACCCGCAATCTCCACATCCTGCAACTTCTCAAACCGCCTTGGAAACTGCACCGGATCCTTCTCAATAAAATCCACATTATTAATCCGCTTCGCCTCGCTATCCAGCAACTCAGCAATATCTCTCTCCACCATAACTTAATCAAGATAAATTAAAAATATGTAATTCATTCGTATTATAATACGTCCATACCCCATACAGGCCTAACCCATACGTGCCTAACCCATACGTGTCCACCAATAGGTAAGTACGCCAGCTTGCGCCCAGTTCCAAGCGGTCAATCATTTTCATAACCTGAAAAGATTTCCGAAGCACCAGACACCCTCAGCGAGCGGTGAATCATTTACACAGCCTGATAAGGTATTATTCCCCCACTCCAAGCGGTGAATCATTTTCAGAGCCTAAAAAGATTTCGAAAGCACCAGACACCACTAGCGAGCGGTCATTCATTTTTGGAGCCTAAAAAATTTCCGGCGAAGCCAGGAAATTCCGAGCTCCAAAAATGAAGACCGGGAGCAACTGCGTCTCAACGTGCAGTCTCAACGTGCAGTTATACTCCTCGGTTCACTCTCCCGATTCATCCTATCCAACGCCGTAACCACAAAACTACACCCCTCCAGCCCCTCATGATCCAGCAAAAGCCGATGTTCAGGAGTCATCGCAATAATAGTCTGCGAATCCTCAAGATTCACATCCTCACCCGGAAAAAACTGATACACCACAAACTTCACAGCGTCCGTCTCCTTCTGAGTGAAACCGGGCGACACCGCATCCCACACCAGAAAGTTTTGGCCTCCGTCACGCTCAATCTTAAGATTAGTTACAGGTTGCGGACGCTGACGCTTGTCGCCATAAGCAGGAGGAAGAGCGATTGTAGACTGATGCTTCAATGCAAGTGAATCGGCCACTCCCCGAAGGTTCTCCGTTACCCAATAGCCATGCCACCACACATTACCCTTCACGTTCGGCAGGTCGCGCGAAAGCTTCACCTTAGTTGCCAACTCATTCTTGTCACCGGCTTTCGGGTCGGCGTTTGTCATTGTGCGCTGCACGTCCTGACCGATATACACGTCCACTCCCTCGCAGTTATCGTTCCACCATTGCGCGAGATGTCGGCTCGGTGCCGCTTTCATGTCGAGGGTCCAGTAAAGCTGCGGAGCAAGGTAATCAACCCAACCCTCCTTGGCCCAGAGCAAAACGTCGGCATAAAGATCGTCATAGTTCTGAAGTCCCGAGCTTTCGCTGCCACGCGGGTCGCTCTTCTTGTTACGCCATATGCCAAATGGACTCACGCCGAACCTCACCCAAGGTTTTTCGCTCTTGATAGTGGTGTAAAGCTGCTCGATCAGCAGGTCCACATTGTGACGTCGCCACTCGTTGCGGTCCATGCCGTTGCCAAACTGCCAGTAGCTCGCGTCATCACCATTAAACTTCTTGCCGTTAGCGGGATAAGGATAGAAATAGTCGTCGATATGAATGGCGTCTACATCATACCGCCCCACAATGTCTCTCACCACATCGCAGATGAAATCGCGGTTCTCCTTGAAAGCCGGATCAAAGAAAGTCTGACCGTTAAACTTCACGAAACGGTGCTTTTCCTTGTTGGCCATGTGAGAAGCGGGGAGCACTTCCTTTACGTTTGAAGTGACACGATAGGGATTGAGCCAGGCGTGAAACTCCATGCCACGCTTGTGTGCTTGCTCGATTGCATACTCCATCGGATCCCATTCCGGCGACGGAGCCTTGCCTCTTTTGCCTGTGAGCCAGGCTGTCCAAGGCTCAAGGTCAGATTTATACATGGCATCGGCTGTTGGTCGCACCTGGAATATCACGGCATTGCAACCGGCATCCTGCAACTTCTGAAACTGATCGTCGATATACGCCTTGGCCTGTTCCGTTGATTTGTTTTGCCATTGTGTCTGACCGATCACATGGAGCCATGCGCCTCTGAACTCCCTCTTCGGGTTCTGTGCCTCAGCCCGGAATCCCCATAAGGCCGCACCACACATCACTGCCATCGCGGCAGCCAATATCTTTTTCTTATTCATTTATTTTCAGATGATTGTTATAGAGCTTAGCCCCTGATGATAAGAAGCCGCCGATTATTTTAGCGCGCTTTTCCAGGCCAACTCTATTATAGTAACTGATTTGGCAGTATGTTATTACCGTGACTCTGCGTCTTTTTCAATTTTTTTAATAACCAGTCCCGCCAATGTCAGGCCGAATATGGCCGTGATGTGCATCAGCGAACCATTGGTCGAAGCCTTCACAGAGTCCCCTTTCTTCTCGACGTCCAGATAAGCCTCTCCCCTGTTTTCAAGCAACTCATCGCTGTAGACGCACTGGAACTTTCTCGCCGGCCATCTACCCATGCGTTTGAAACGCTGGCGGAGCGCCCGCGCCAACGGACAACCGACCACGTTGCGGAACTCCGCCACCTTTATGCGCGTGGGGTCAAGCTTCAGTGCAGCTCCCATCGACGAGAAGAATCCCGCCTTGGTCCGCGTGGCCAAGTCAATCAGAAGTGCTTTATGTTTCAATGAATCAATCGCATCGATAATGAAATCGTAGCTTTCGAGATGAAAACTCTCCGCCGTCTCCTCTGTAAACAGTTCAGCCCTTGCATCCACCTCGGCATCAGGATTTACGCTCAGCAGGTGTCGTTTCAACGCTTCCACCTTCACCTCGCCGACGGTCTCGGTTGTAGCCATCAGCTGACGGTTGATATTGCTGACGGCCACACAGTCGCTGTCAACAATCGTTAAGTGCTTTATACCCGTGCGAACCAGCGACTCAGCACACCACGAACCGACTCCCCCTACTCCGAAAACTATCACCCTTACCTCCTCAAGCCGCTTCATCACCGCCTCTCCCAAAAGAAGCCTCGACCGGCTGAATATCTCCTTATTATATGCCATATCAGAATTTTTCCAAATTAATACCGCCATCCTCTCCCGCTACTCCCCCTCCCCGCAGTAACCATTCCTCTAACTCCTTTTTATTCCTCGATTTTCCAGTTTTCGATGCATCGGGTCTTGGAAGAGAAGTTCACACCGATTTTAATGATTTTTCGGCCGTCCATTTGGAATTTGCGGGCATACTGCTTATCTGCGATCTGCCGGAGTGCCTGTGCCGCGCTCCCATCATATTTCAGTTCGATGATGTAGATATACTCCTCTGTCTTCACAGTTATATCGATGCACCCATCCGAAGTGGCCGATTCAGTCTCAGTATCAAGGCCGACTAAATCCATGAGCAAAAAGAAGGCGTTGTGAAAGTTATTTTCACAATCCATCCTCATTTTGTAGTGAATACCTGCAAAATAGCTTTGCATACATTTCATAGCCTTATCTGCATCTCCAAGGATAAAATACATCACCATATCCGATATTATCCTATTGCCACCTTCAGGCTTGAATTTTACGTAAAAAGGCAAGAGCTCCTTGAAAAGCCCGGTCTTTATCTCATCGTTAGGTATGCCGAGCCTGAAACGCTTGATTTTCTGATTATAACTCTTTATGGTAAGATAACCGGCTTGATACAGAAGCGCCCGAGGATCAGGCGAAAGCAAATCGAGGCCTTTAAGATCATCTTCCGTGCAATACGAATCTAAAGTTTTCTCAAGATCCACGTCCATTCGTTTGAGCGACTCCGCCACAATCGAAGGCTTACCCGTATCATTCCAATAATTGGAGATCTTGCCTTTTGACAAGGCGCTGAGAAGTGACCACGGATTATAAATGTCGCTACCGTTAAGCGCGAACCTGTATCCGTCGTAATTTCTTTTCAGCTGACGACATGCCTGTTCAAAAGATATGCCATTTTTTTCAGCGAAACCGGCAATCCCGTTATGAAGCACTGAGTGCATCTCCTGCTCCGTGATGCCACAAATATCGGCATATTCATCGTCGAAAGAAACATCGTCAAGATTGTTTAGGTCAGAGAAAACGCTCAATTTGCTGAAACGGCTCACGCCCGTAAGGAACACAAGACGGATATGTTCCGCAGAGCTTTTCAAATTGGAATAAACCGAAGCAAGCCGAACCTGGTAATGTTCAAAATCCTTATCCTTGTTAAGATTGCTCACCAAGGGCTTATCATACTCATCAATAAGGATAACCACCTGTTTACCCGTTTTCACATGGGCGGCTTCAATGATAGTCTTGAAACGTTGGGAAAGATCAGTATCCCTTACATCTACATCATACTTCATTTCCCAGTTATGGAACAGATTGTCAAGAACCGCCTCTAAGTGACCCGGACCCTCATACCGGTTAGTATTGAGATCCATCCGAAGCACAGGATAAGCTTCCCAGTCCCAATCGGCAGATTGTATGGCAAGCCCTTTGAAAAGATCCCTCTCTCCTTTGAAAAAATATTCCAAAGTAGACAGAAACAGACTCTTACCGAAACGACGTGGACGCGCAAGAAAATAATATTGAGTACCCGAATTGATAATCTGCTCAATATAACTGGTCTTATCAATATACACGCACCCGCTTTCTCGCAGAATCTTGAAATTCTGCTGCCCGATTCCATATTTCAGCATCTCAGCCATAATCACAAAAATCTCGTTATTCTTCGGATAAAAAAGATGAATCCTTCGCATAAAAATGTTTTCTCCTCTACCCGAAATCAAAGTTAATCAATCCTCCCCAATTATCCAAATAGCTGCAAACCTGATTTGGCCTGTTATTATACGAAATAACAAAAATAACTTTTCAACTCCGAGAAAATTTTAACACAAAACTGTCACGAAATGGCATATTTCATAAATACCTTTGCAATTAAAATGAGAATTGGCTATTGCAAAAGCAAAAAAGCAATCGTCAACCAAGTTTTTTCACTCCTTGAACCAACTTGAACCAATTTACCTCTTGCATTTCAAAAAACAGCCAATTAATTTTGCAATACCTTCCTCATAAACAAATGGAAGATTACTTTTCAAAACTTAAATAATAATTTTTAAAATTCTATCATTATGGGAAAGAAATTAGAAAAAACTACATCTACCCTCCAAACCGTAGCAACAGTAGGAGGAGCAGCTGTTACTATCGCTAAGGTACTCGTTGAAGTACTGGGTAAACGTAAATAACAAGTCATTCAGAGGGCTTTCAGGAACATCCTCATCTGCAGAATGAACATATTTATTGTTCGATTGTGATTTATTCATAAAAACCCACTAAGACTCTTAACTAATTCATATTTACATAATAATTCTTACTATGATACGTTGTCCTCGACCCGGTGAGAAAACTCCCTGGGATATTCTGACCCAAAAACCGAAACCTCCCAAACAAGATGGTGGACTTTTAGGTACCATTATAGATATCTTAACAGGAAAAAAGTAATGGGATTCGTAAAGAAAGTAATAGACAACCCGAAATGGTATACTGATCTTCTTACGAAACAGAGAAGACAGAATTGTGCCGATCATCAATACCTGACTCGTAATGGAGTTGGAGAAAAGATATTTGATACTGTCTTGAAAATGGTTGGCAATGGCTACAAAGGCAAACGATAAAGTTATTCCGATGCTTGGCGTTAAACCCATCATCGGAATAACTTTTAAAAACCTCAACTCAATGGAAGTGTTAAACCTAAACACTTAGTCTTATGGTAGTTCCTCAGACAAGAGAATGTCTTAGTTGCGGACATGTGTTTATGTATTTAAGCGGGGGATTTGTTCTTCAACCGTTTAAAGTACCCAAATGTCCAAAATGCCACTCCGTACGAACTAAGATAATCAAATAAGAAACTTTTAACATGATACGCTTATGTCAAAGGTATTTCAAATCACACCCAAACGCATAAAACGAGCTAACGGCACCGTTCTCACTCCCGAGATGCGTGTTACCGTCACAACCCAGCTCCATACCACGAATCCATTCTACAATGGAGCTAAAGAAGTTCAGGAAGCCTACGCACGGCTCTACGCCTTCGACTACAAAAAGGCTTGTTGCAACCAAAACGATTTCGACTTCATAAAACTCGACTGAATATTCAAATGCTGGCTTTATCCAGTTTTAATTGCCTAAAGTATAGGAATGAAAGACAAGATCTTGAATTGGGAGAAGCAACTTTACTCGAAAGGGAAGGTTTCCGATAAATATGCTCTACTTGAACAGATGCGGATTGAACTTGATCATTTGTATGTGAATGATCGAACGGTTTATGATGCCGTAAGAGAGGCATTGAAACAGAACACTTGGGATGCGTTGGAAGAACTGTGGACGCTATGGAATCCGGTGCCCAAAACCCATGTTGAATGGATCGGACCTGGAGAGCGCACTTGTAGATTAAAACCGTCTCATCCTCGATATTCTGAGTGCATAGAAAAAGATTTTACCCAATGTACTTACGACGAACATGGCAGTCCCGATTTCAGCAAGGTAACCTTCCCGAATTCTGTTGTGGATGTTTCGGATCTCTACGACTCTTTGTCAGTAGACAATATTCAGAAACGTGGAGGTGGCGCTAACAGTCTTCAGGAAATTGCCCAGAATAGGATGGCGATAAAATTGCAACCTATAATCGAACGGTGGGCTGAAGAAAACAATTGCAAGGCAGACTATTGGATATGGCGTGACAGTCTCGATCTTGTTCCTCACGAAGACACCGACTGCCGAACCATGAGATTAGTCTATCGCCCCGTGCATACCGTATTCAAGCATCGGGGCGGTGTCGCAAATGCCATCACAGTCAAAACCCACTTCGAAGCAAAGCAGTAACTTTTCGATATTTGCTATACTGGCGCCCTTCAAAATGCGAACACGACCTCACTGCTGATCAATAACCACAGTGCTGGTATAAATCTCATGATATACAAGCAATAACAAAGGAATTTTGACCAGTGATGTGCTTATAATGATAGCAAAAAACTTCCTCAAATTTCTTGCAAATTCAAAAATTATTTGTAAGTTTGCAAAATCGAAGTCTACCACGACAATTCAGAGGAATTTTCGATGACTTCGTATTTTCATAAAAGGAAGCGTTATGTTCATCTTGTGAAGTGAAAACGTAGGAAATTTTCAATTGATGCAAGAGATGAGACATATAGACTTCACATGCTTTCATGTGAGTTGCTATCGTTACATCTGCATCACTGGTTTTTCCTACGACCATCACTTCAGAAGTACGTTTAGTCAGCTCACGTTTCTTTTTAATGTATAGAGTTAAGTATTTTGGCATCAACTTTCTAACATCAGTATAAGATATGACCATTGACGGTGAAGAGCTCAGTATGCAATGTAAGCAATGCGGAACAAAGTATTCGTATGTCTTAGGATATGGCCCAGTATGTCCTAATGAATTGCTACGACAGATGAAACTGCGCAACAATCCCCCTCACTGCCCCAAATGCGGATCTAATCTCTATAAACGCCTCTCTCTCTTAGGCAGACTCATCGAAATCTTCAAGTAATTATTGAATCTTTTGAGGCATTACTCACATCTTATATGAAATAATTAGAGAAGACTAACTAATTGCATCTGCCAAGAAATCTAAACAATCTTTTCTTAAACAATAATATGGATATAACAAGACTTATACAAATAGCAGAAGATCTCGGGCTTGTTGAGAAAGCAAATGAGCTCAGGTTTTATGAGGAACGTCTATCTTTAAAGGATAAGGACCTCATCCTTCCTCTAATTGGAGAATTCTCCTCTGGGAAGACTACTCTTATTAATTCTTTACTTGATAATCCAAATCTCGAAACGGCTTCTCGAGCAACCACAGCTTCAATTTTCGAAATACGTTTTGGAGCACCGGAGTGCACTGCTATCATAATGGAAGATGATGGTACCTCTGTAAACATAAACAATGTTGGGGAGATCAAGAATGATAATTTAAAGAATGTTGAGGTTGTAAAGGTATACGATACTTCTAACAGAATTGGCAGTTCTACTGTTTTAGTTGATACCCCGGGATTATCTTCAAATGACCCTGCACATAAAATTGCATTATCCACTTACCTGCCCAATGCAGATGCTATTCTTCTTCTGACGGACGTTAACCAGCAACTTACGCGATCATTATTGGAATTCCTTAATTCTACTAAATTGGTAAATAAACCAATTTATGCTATAATAACCAAATGTGATACAAAGACTCCTGAAGAGGTAGAGAAAGCCAAAAAATATATTGAGAAGACAATTGAGATACCATTCAGTAAAATAATCTCTGTTTCCTCAACTACAGGTGATATGGATCAGTTTGATGAAATTATCTCAGAAATCCAAGCTAATAAAAATATCATCGTAGAAAAATCAATCAACCAGAGAGTTAAAAATGTAGCCAATGAGATTTCTGAGATCCTCACTAATCTCCTTAAACAAGAAAATTCAACTACTGGCTTAGACGAAGCGATTGAAGAGGAACAAAGAAAGTTAGAAAAACTGAATAGAAATATTGATTCTCTTTTAAGAGATGCTGAAGGTAGAATTGAAGAAAAAGCTGATAATTCAGTAGCGCAATTCTCAAAGTCAGTTTTCACTCAAGTTGATAGTATCGTAAAATCACAGGGCCGTGATTGTAGTGCATCCGTAAATTGTGCTGTGAATAGTACAGCAGTAATGATAATGCAGAACTTCCAGAAAGATGTAATGGCTTCCATTCTATCTTTGGCTCGTTCTCGCCAGAGTAGAATGGAAGCAGTACCTCTTGGAGTGCTCGAAACAATTGAAATGGCCGATAATGCGTTCAATGGATTTTCTTCGGATGTAGATTTATCTAATGCCGGTCATGAATGGGACAAGAAGATAGGCATTGGTGTAATTACTGCAGTAGCTATCGGAGCCACTATTATCACAGCTGGCGCTGCGGCCCCGGTGGTTGCGGCAGAAACAACAGGCGCTACAGCTGCTGGTGCTGCAGCTGCTGGTGGCGCTGCGGCTGCTGGTGCTACTACCGCGGTAGGAAGCACAGGCGCTGTTATTGCTGCTGACGTGGCTACTGATGTAGCGGCTACCGCATATACCACTCACAAAATGAATAAGCTTGCTAAACTGGGTGAAAAAGCTCATCAAGCTAAAAAAATTATTGATGTAACCAAAAATAGCTTTGAACAGACCCAACAATATAATCAGCAATTGGGAGAGAAAACAGGGATGAAACGAGGAATTATTGAAACATCTGTAGGATGGGTCACTGAATTTTTTGCTAAGCCCGCACGGCAGCGTGCAGTAAATAACTATATTGAGGGTACACTAGTTCCTGAATTCCGTCAACAAATTTTGAATACCTCAAGTTCTATCTTTCGAGATATCTCCACGCTTTTGCGTAACGAGGCTTCAAATTGCAGTGAGAGTGTTAGGAATAATATTCGTTCTCTCAAAGCTTCATTGACCGAGAAGAAGGATGAATATGAAGTCCGTATGCGTCAATACAAACAATATATAACTGAATTAAATGAAATTTGATATGCTAGAATTATTGGTCGGAGTTGCCGCGGGCTTCGCGGGAGGTTATGTTGTGAAAGGACAAACCTCAAAATCAGAAAATGCCTCATCATCGGGAACTCCTTATTCGGTTCTATGGAACGAAGCTCAATCTGAGATCAGCCAACTTAAAACAGAACTCCGTACTCGTGATTCAGAAATAGATGATCTCAATCAGCGCATCAAAAGCCTGACAAAGAAAATCAGAGCAAATGAGGACAATGCTGATGACAGTCAGGATGAAATCGACGATATGAAGAGGACAATAGAATCACTGCGTAGCAAAAATGCAGATCTCTCAGATAAAGTTGATGAATATAAGTCGCTTTACACAGCCGCTAAACAAGAAATAGAACGTCTTAAGGGTTGAATATGGAAGCATTATGGGTCATAATTGCCACAGTGATTGCGCTACTACTCGGTGGTGTAATCACTTGGCTTGTCATGCGCAAAGACAACGCCTCTGCCGATTCTCAGCCGACAGCACCAAATGAAAAGTCTTCCGCTGAAATTATAGAGCTTGAAAAAAAACTTAGTAGTTTACAAGAATCCAAAGATCAAGTCATTTCCTCAAAACTTGACCTGGAAAAACAAATAAAAAGCCGCGAAAGTCAGATTGAAGAACTGGAAGCTCAACTTTCAAAAAAAGAAACTGAGTTAAAAGATCTCTCCTCAACGATTCTCAAGCTAAGTGCAGTTCCTGCAGATGCTAGAGAAAGTATTGTGATTGATTCATTAAAAAAAGATGTAAAGAAGAAAACAGATGAGGTTGAATTAAAAGAAAAAGAAATACTTCGGCTTAAGGATGAAATTTCTTCAATTGAGAAAGAACTCTATTCTTCAAGCAGTGAAATTGATGATTTAAGAATAAAAAACGATCTGTTAGAGGAAAATTCAACTAAGCTTGAACAGAGTTTGCATGATATTGAAAAAGAACTAAAGAAAAAGACTGATGAAATTGATGCTAAAGAAGAGGAAATTGAGGAATTAGAAGATGAAATTGCATCAACCAAGAAGAAACTCAAATCATCAAAAAACGAAGTAGACAATCTAACAGTAGAACTGGAAAAATCTAACAAGAAAAAAAAGGACCTTGAAAAGGATCTTAAAGCGGTCGAAAGCGAGTATGATGAATTGAAAATTGAAGACAATGTTAAATCTGAAGCAATTGAGTTTGTCAATGCTGTTCTTCAAGCAAAAGATGCAGACGACCGAGACGCAAAAACTATTGATGAAAAGGTAGCAAAAATTGAGTCTATTATTTTCGATCAATATATTAATCTTCAAAAAAATTATTACAAGACATGGGATTATCTTGATAATTGGATATCTAATGTTAGAAAAATAACTGAACACTGGGCCAATCTCCAACGTAAATCTTGGCTTAAGAGAAAGAAAGTTATAGCATTCATTGGTGAATTCTCTGCGGGAAAAACTTCCATCGTCAACAGAATTCTTTCTCAAGATGATCCGAATTGCCCACGCTTGCCGGTAAGTAGCAAAGCCACTACAGCTATTCCAACATATATATCTTACGGTGAGGATTTTCATTCTCAGTTTACGAATGCTAAAGGCGATTTAAAGAATCTTCCCCCTGAGATGTTCTTGAAAGTGAACAAAAACATCTTAGCAAAAGTTAATGTAAGTACTATAATTCACTACTTTGTAATGAAATATAGGAATGAGAACCTTAGAGGTTTAAGTATTCTTGATACCCCCGGTTTTTCAAGTAACGATGAGCAGGATAAAGAGATAACTTTAAAAGTAATAAAAGAAGCCGATGCCTTATTTTGGGTGGTCGATGCCAATTCTGGAGAAGTTAATCGAACTTCCCTAAAGATTATTTCAGAAAATATTCAGGATACTCCTCTTTTTATAGTAATTAATAAATCAGACACAAAATCACCAACTGAATTGGCACGTCTTGAAGGCCATATAAAGCAGACAATGTCACGGGCTGAGATCAATGTATCAGGCTATGTTCGCTTTTCTCAAAAAGCACCACTTAAGGACATTATGAACGTTATCGAATCTCTGCCTGAAGTAAAAACTGGACTTGATATAGGAGAGATCTGTTTAGATTTAAAGAGAGATTTGAACAGACTTCAAGATGAGCTGAAGGATTATAAAGGCCTAACCCGGGAGTTAGTTCGTCTCATTGAAAATAGAGAAGATGAGTTAGATGCATATCTTAATGAAATAAAAAATGCTTGCAAAGATATATCGTCTATACCACAAGAAAATTCTAGATGGTTTCACAAAAATGACTACCGTATGGATGAAGCTGGGTTTTATTATCTTTGTGATTTATGCAATGGAGTTTCTACTTCTTCTATTGAGATAAATGACTGTTTTGAGGGTTATAAGGATTGCATTACAGATCTCCATAAAACATCTGAAGGTCGCGAGAAAATAAAAGAGCAGCATAATGATACTCAAAAAATACATAACCAATTAATGACTGCCATCAAGGCATTAGATCCCAAACTCCATCAAGAGATTGAAGAAGCAGTAAAATATACTCTTGAAGAGGAAAAGAAGAATGCCAATAATGGCTCGAGAAATACATCTGGAGGACAAAATTCTAATTCCTCCACTTCCTCATCCTACAGTGGTGGATTCTCATCTAACACCACTAATGCGTCATCCAATGCTGATAACACAACAGTTGCACAACAAGAATTGGAAAAAGCAGATTGGTTTTACCATAGTGGAAAATTAGAAGAGGCAAAATTCTGGTATAGAGCTTCCGCCAAACATGGTAATAAAGCGGCGAAAGACATGTGTAAAAAATTAGGAATAAGATACTAATTAATCTGATATAATGGCTAACAACATCTTTCAAGACTATCAAGAGAAGAAGACTCAGATCCGAGATCTTGCTTCGGAGGCTCTAAATGCCGGATGGTTAGATCAAGAAACATATGATAACATTGTAAAAAAAATCAATGAGGACACTCTTACCATCGGTGTAATAGGCCAGATGAAATGTGGAAAATCAACATTTCTCAACTCATTTTTATTCGGAGAACAGCTTCTACCGGCTGCCACTACTCCGATGACGGCAGCTCTCTCTGTTATTACTTACGGAGAAAGGAAAGGAGTGACCGCAGAGTTCTATACTCCTAATGAATGGGAGGAGTTAAAAGCACTTGCTTCAAGAGATGAGAATGAGACTACTGACTCTCAAATAAAATCCTCTATAAAGGCAGCTAAAGAACTTTATGAGAAGTCTCGTCCGATTATGCAATCCTTATCCTCATTGTTAGGGAAAACCAAAGAAGATAGTTTCAATAATCTCATCGAATACGTGGGAGCGGATGGCAAATATGTATCAATAGTAAAATCTGTTCGTATAACTTTACCGGAAGAATGGCTTAAAGGTGTTGAAATCGTTGACACTCCTGGGTTTAATGATCCTGTGGTTTCTCGTGAGGAACGCACAAAAGATTTCCTTAAACGAGCAGACGTTGTTCTGATGATGTTATATGCAGGTCGTGCATTTGATGCCACTGACCGTGACATTCTTTTCGATAAAGTACGCAAGGTTGGTGTCGGTAAAATTATTCTTGCAGTGAATAAATACGACATCCAGCTTGAGCAGGGGGAATCCCCTGAACAAATTAAGGAAATTGTCAGTGATGAGATTCGAAAAGCTATGCGCTATTATAAGGATGAATCTTTGAATGAACTTTTAGATGACCTGGATCCTATTTTAGTTTCCGCACAGATGGCTTTGTTGGCAAAAATGCCAATGATGGATATTAATAATGACTCGACATTGAAATATCATTATGACAAAGCATGTGAAAATTTCGAGATAACAGGACAACCACAGCTTCTCAAACTAAGTCGCATTCGCGAGTTGGAAGATAAGGTGCGAGACATCATAGTAAATCAAAAAGAAAAGATTCTTATAGATAAGCCCAAAAATCTTATTTTTTCCAAAGTCAAGAACGCTATTGATGAAGTATCTGAAAAACTTGCCTTTCTTAACAAGAAAAGAGAAGAGCTTAGTGTGCCGGATGATGAACTTGATCAAATTATAGCTGATCTTGAAAAAGCTAAAAAAAGAATCGAGCGAAAAGTAGATCGTGCTGAAGATGATCTCGCTGAAGCATTCAATAATGTCTCAACAAAACTCTTCCGTAATCTACAGGATTGTGCTGATAATGCTAAAAATGACTGTGAAAATATTATCGAAAATTATAAACGAGATGAACTCAAGCGCAAACTTGGTTCCAGACTCGAAAGGTTTAAGACGAGAGAATTCCCTCGACAGTTAGAAGATGTTGCTAAGCGTCTTAAATCAGCTTTCGATGATAACTTAAATCAATTATCTGATGATGTTGAAACTATTCTTAATAAATATATTGAGGATGCAGAAGAGATATCTAGAAGTTTTATCCTTGCAATGAAGAAAGGTCTTGATGGAGATGTCGGGAATTATACTGATCACAAGGATGTAAATAATGAGGAGGATGACACTTCCTTTGGTGTAATAGCCCTTGGTGTTATTTTCAGTCCAATAGTTTTACCTGGTTTGAAAATATATAACTATTTTGAGGGTGGCCGAGATGATGCAAGACACCTAGTAAAATCCTATTTTAGTTCTATTGATTGGAATGCAATGAAACGTAAAATGGGAGAAAGGAAGAAGAAATTTATCTCAACTTTAGGAGGTGAGGCTGTTAATAAACTGATTTCTCAACTTCTGGAACAGGCAAACGAAGCTAAAGGTTCTAAAGAAGAAAAAGAAAAGAATCTTGAAGCCACAAGAAACGAAATAAAAGCTACAGAAGAAAAATTAGTCAAACTTAAAGAAGATTACGCTCACCTAAAAACCACTATATAATTATCTTTCATAGACTCACTGGTTAGTGAGTCTATGAAAGATAAAGTAATATTCCTCCACTAAATCTAAGGATATGAAATGTATATTGACTTTCAAGGAGATAAGCGACTATGTCGCGAAGAATTATGGGCGGCAGGTGCAGCTGAACAGGGTCAGCGCCAAGGCCGTTGAGATTAAGGTGGCGCAGAAGGTGCTCATCGCTACTATCAAGGTGCCGATTGAAGTCACCTTTGAAAAGGTTGAGGACTCTCAGATTGTGATTTCTTATTCGGGAAGTGCCGGGGTTGAGCTTTTGATAAAGGGAGCGTTACTTTTCATCCGTGAAAAGCTTCCGCAACTCGCCCCGATGATCACAAATTCTTCGGATAAGCAACTCACCATAGATCTTGAAAAGATCGCCCAAGCCAAGTCTTTCATCGACAAAGTTCGCCTTACCGGTATCTCAATCGATGAGTCGGCTCTTGAAGTGTCAGCGGCCTTGAAGTGATCGCTTCACTCAAGCAAACATCAAATGAAATTCTGACAAACAAAAGTTTTGTCTCCTCAAAAATAAATCCATTCAAATCCTTTTCTAAGGATTTGAATGGATTTATTTTTGTTCGGATAAGAGTTTTAATTGGTGAGCATTCCCGTCAATTTTCGTAGACTTTCAGGATTTGGGCGTAGTAGCGGGTGTGGATGCCCCCGGGGATGTTGGGGTTGGCGTAGCATTTCTCGAAGACTTCGTGATCGAGGAAATGACTCTCGTCGAGAATATCGGAGTAGACAATGCGGCACTCAATTACCAACTTAGCCTCAGCAAACGCTATCTGGCCCGATTCGAGTTCTACGGGAGTGAGTCCCGATTCATGCATCTTGTCCATGTCGCGGCCGCTCTTCGTGCCAAGCACTGAGAGCGTTTTCTTGTACTCGTCAGGGAAAAAGCTTAAAGTGAAGCGCCCTTCACGGTCAACGAATTCTTTGGTGTAGCGTTGCTGACGGATGAACACTTCCACCATGTCCTTAAACCATAATTCGCCGATGAAGCCCCAGTTGGCGGTCATCGTATTGAAGTTGTCTTTGGTGCCCGCAGTTATGAGCATCCAGTCTTTGGAAATCAGTTTTACCAGATTCTCCTTAATTTCAGTTGCCTGTATCTCTTTCATTTTTCAATAACATTTTATCAACAAAACACTCCATCAATGACATTAGTTTTAAATGTCTACTTTCATAAAAGCCTCCACCGTAAAAATTTCAAAACTGTCAACCTCCAAAAATAATACTTCAATTAAAATATTCTAAAATTAAAATATTCTAAGTGTCTTCTTTTCGTGGGGCAGTGCACTATCAAATTGCCGTATAGGAAAAGTGTATATTTTGAACACCAGATTTATAGGAAAAGTGTAGTTTTAGGGGGTCAATTTTATTAGAAAAGTGTAATTTTGAGGGCCAAATTTATTGGAAAAGTGCAGTTTTTACTTGCTATTTCGATTGGAAAAGTGTAGTTTTGCAGGGTAATTTTTATTAGAAAAGTGTAAATATGCTCTATAGAAAGATTGAAAAGGCTATATATCACCACTTTACATCAAAATCTGATAAGATTTTGATGGTTACAGGTGCGCGGCAGACTGGCAAATCCTTTATCATCAATCACGTGGCCTCCAAGATATTCAAAAATGTTGTGGAAATCAACTTAATCGAAGATTTTGACAACGATAAGCTGTTCGAGTCCGTAGCCTCCTTAGAGGAATTTCACCTAAGGTTGAGTTCTGTTGCCGGCGAAAAGTTAGGAGCCAAAGACGAAACCTTAGTCTTCCTTGATGAGATCCAGCAATACCCTCGCCTACTCACTCTATTGAAATTCTTGCGCCAGGAAGGACGTTATACATATGCAGTCAGTGGAAGTCTTTTGGGACTTACTCTTAAACATACCACCTCCATACCTGTGGGCTCTCTTTCAATCATGCATATGTATCCACTTGACTTCGAGGAATTTCTCATTGCAAACAACGTTGGAAGAGAAGCAATTGATGGTATCCGTCAACATTTTGAATCGCGCAAGAGTCTTGACGAAGCGCTACATAATCATATAATGAGCCTTTTCAAGCGCTACCTCCTTATTGGCGGCATGCCCCAAGCCGTACAGGAGTTTGTCAATTCACGTAATCTTGTATCTGTCAGAGCCATTCAGAATGATATACATCGACTTTACGAAGCCGATGCCACAAAATACGATCTGGAGCACCGACTCCATATCACAAGAATTTATGACATGATTCCCTCCGCCATGGAGAGTCATAAAAAAAGAATTATTTACAAGGATATTGAGAATAAACCTAAAGGGCGCCATAACGATTATGTAGAAGAATTTGATTTTCTTTCAGCTTCCGGTGTCGCTTTAGAAGTGAAGGCTATTTCAAATCCCTCCTTTCCTCTCATTGAATCGGGCACTAAAAATCTGCTGAAGCTGTATCTCAACGATGTTGGAATGTTGACCGGTATACTTTACCGCAACAATATCAAGCCTGTTATGGATACGGAATGTAGCGTAAATTTAGGCAGTGTGTATGAAACTGTCGTAGCAATGGAGCTCATGGCTCATGGACATAAACTGTTTTATTACGACAATAAGAAAAACGGAGAAGTCGACTACCTTATTGATGATTACTACAACCTCTCGGCTATGCCAATTGAGGTGAAGTCTGGTAAAGATTACACTGTCCACAGCGCGCTCAACCGTCTGCTTGACAATAAGGATTACAGATTGAGCGATGGTATCGTATTCAGCAATGCGCGGGAAGTTCGTCAGGAAGGAAAAATTACTTATATGCCTATTTATTACGTAATGTTTATAGATGCTCAGGGCAGCAAGGAGACCGAGATACTGCTTTGAAATTGTGAATTAGGATAAAAATTAGTAAATTTGCAAAAATTTACGATTAATTCTCATAATCAGATCATGAGCGAATTAGCAACTAAATACAACCCGGCTGAGGTTGAAGACAAATGGTATGCATTCTGGATGGAACACGGCCTGTTTCATTCCGAACCCGATAACCGCGAACCTTTCTGTATTGTGATCCCACCGCCAAACGTCACCGGCGTGCTCCATATGGGACACATGCTCAACAATACTATCCAGGATATCCTCGTGCGTCGCGCCCGTATGCAGGGCAAGAACGCCCTCTGGGTGCCCGGCACCGACCACGCCGCGATCTCCACGGAGGCCAAGGTTGTGGCTAAACTCGCTCAAGACGGCATCAAGAAAACCGATCTCTCGCGCGAGGAATTCCTCAACCACGCCTGGGACTGGACACACAAATACGGCGGTATCA
>CAZUNU010000028.1:0-20672 GCA_964622105.1 uncultured Sangeribacter sp.
CTCTCGCGTCCGGCGGTGGAGGCAGGTGAGAAACTCGGTTTTCTCCCCGGCGACATGAAAGACAAGATCGATCCATATCTGCAGCCGCTCTATGATGCCCTTGAGGATATGATTCCCCAACTGAAGCTGAAGGAATATATGGAAAATGACACTATCCAGATAGCTCCTTTGGCCTTCATGCGCGGACGCACGCTAAACGACGCCGTGATTATCCTTGACGAAGCACAGAATACTACGAAACATCAGATGAAGATGTTCCTTACGCGTCTGGGTGTCAACAGCCGTATGATTATAACCGGCGATGCCACACAGATCGACCTTCCGAGGAGCGTGCAGAGTGGTCTGCTCCAGAGCCTGCGGATTCTTCGCGGTGTGGAGGGAATCGGCATAATCGAGTATGAGAAGAAAGACATTGTGCGCCATCCGCTCGTGCAGCGCATAGTGGATGCTTACGAGGCAAGGGAGAAAAAGGTGGACGCCGAGTTTGAGGAGGATCTCGCCGCACGGCAGCCCCGTGAGGATAACAAATAAAGATATTTTTTGACATGGCTAAAGTAGGAGATACGGTGCGCTTCCTCAATTCCATAGGAGGGGGACGCATTACAAAAATAGAGGGACAGATAGCTTATGTGGACGATGACGGCTTCGAGACTCCGGTGCTTCTGAAAGAGGTGGTGGTAGTGATGCCGGCCGGCCATGAGAAGCCTGCCGGTGGCCCGAAGGTAATGTTTGACCAGAAGGCATTCGACGAGGGCCGTAAACCGGCTGCCTCCGCTCAGGCTCCCACCGAGAAGAAGGAGGCTCCCCGTGAGTATCCCGAACCTCAGCCGGCTCTACCGGTAGAGGAGACTTCGCATGGCGAGAAACCGAACATCGTGCTCGCTTTCGAGCCCTCGGATGTGAAGCATCTTGACAAAAGCCGATTCGAGGCTGTGCTTGTAAACGATTCCAACTATTACCTTGACTTCGCGCTGATGCGCAGAAGCGATGAGGAGAGAGGTTGGACTGTTGTATATAACGGCAATGTGGCTCCGAATGAACTTTTGGAGTTGATGAGCATCACCCATGAGGATCTTCCCAAGTATGAGAAGATCGCTTTTCAGTGCATAGCCTATAAGAAAGATAAGATATTCACGCTTCAGCCCCCTGTGAGCATATCTCGCAAATTGGATCTCACCAAGTTCCATAAGTATCATTGTTTCCGTCCGGGATTGTATTTCGATACTCCCGTGCTGGAATTGCCGTTGGTGTCTGACGGCGTAGTGTCGAAACCCCTTGAGGTAAACGTGGCCGAGATGCGCGACGCCATGTCGGGAGCTAAGCCCGAAAAGGATATGGCGGCCGAACTCTCGAAGAAGTATCGTGTGGATAAAGGAGGCAAAGCGGGCACACGTAACGCCGGCGTCAATCCTCACAAGGTGCTTCCTCTGATAGAGGTGGACCTGCATATCGGCGAGCTGACTGATTCACTCACCGGCATGGAGCCGAAAGATATGCTTGAGATGCAGCTCGATGCCGTGCGCAGGTATATGCGCGATAATCAGCAGCGCATCGGCCAGAAGATCGTGTTTATCCACGGTAAGGGTGAGGGCGTGCTCCGTAAGGCTGTTCTCGACCTTCTCAAGAAGGAATATCCTAAAGCCGAACTTCAGGATGCCTCTTTCCGCGAATATGGATTCGGGGCAACCCTTGTGACCATACATTAATCAATAACAGGAAATAGCATCCCCTCCGCGGGGGATGCCGTTCCCTGTATCTTTTTTCCAATAGATTCTTACCTGATTATTTATTACAGATTCCTAATTGATTATGAAGTATACCGACAAATGGTGGAGCTATCCGGCTGAGAGCGAATCCGGGAAGACAATAATCGTGACGGGACGCGATAAGATAGATGATTTCCGCGAGACGGGTAAGTATGTCTATCGTATCGACGTGACGTGGAATTACAACTCCCTGCCAGACGGTATGCCGGAGGAAGAAGATGCCAAGCTCATGGAGGAAGCTACCGATGCCCTTCTGCAAGCTTTCAAGAAAGATCGTGTGGCAGTCATGACAGGCATCTATACCGGCGACGGTCGTAGGGATTGGGTTTTCTATACAAAGAATCTGAAGATATTCTCCATCGTATTCAACAAGGCTCTTGAAGAGCTACCTACCATCCCCATAGTTATTGATGCAGAGGAGGATGGCGACTGGGAGGAATATACACATATGCGTGAGGAGACTTACGTGCCCGACGAAGAATAATGCTTAATTGTTTAACTAAATACTTTCGACCATGGTGAAAACTTACCTGATGACGCTGCTTCTAATCGTGGCAGCAGTGACGGGCTTACAGGCCCAAGTCGTCACATCGAGTCCGACCCCTCTGCAGGAGGATTCGCAGGATGTGACAATCTTCTTCCATGCCAATGAAGGCAACAAGACTCTGATGGGGCAGCCGGCTACTGCCAAGATCTATGCGCATACCGGAGCGTTTCTAAGCAACGGCAAGCAATGGGTGAATGCACCTACATGGGGCACTAATACTGATAAGTATCGTCTGGAATATGTAAGCCCGAATCTGTGGAAGCTCTATATCGGCGATATCCGCGAATATTACGGTATTACAGATCCCACTGTAAGCGTAACCAAGTTAGGCTTTGTGTTCCGCACAGCTACCAACAGCCCCCAGACTGAAGACCTCTTCATTACTGTGCTTGATTCAGGCTTGCAGGTGCTTCTTGAATCGGATGCCACCAGCTCGGTTGTAACTCCTGATAATCCGGAGGTGAACTTCACTGTAGCCACTACAGAGAAGGCGGACATCTCATTGAGGGTGAACGGCAATGAACTGATAGCCTCTGCCAATGATGCCACCGAACTCACTGCCAGCTATACGTTTACTGCCCCCGGAGAGTATGAGGTGGTGGCTACAGCCACAGCCGGCGACAAGACCGTGACTGCAAGCAGTCGTTTCACGATGCTTTCAAGAGCGGTGGAGGAACCCTATCCCGGTGGCACTCCCAAGATGGGTCCGGTGAAGAATGAAGACGGCAGCGTAACGTTCTGTATCGGCGCTCCCGGCAAGACAAATGTAATGCTGATCGGCGCATGGAACGACTATGCCGCCGACGACAGCCAGGTGATGAAGATGCAGGAAGTGGACGGTATGCGTTATTTCTGGACTACAATCAACGGCCTTGACAACGATAAGCAGTATGGCTACTATTTCCTCGTTGATGCTGAGCTGAAGGTTGGCGACCCCTATGCACGTCTTGTGCTCGATCCCTGGAACGACAAGTATATCACCACGGACGTATTCCCGAATCTTCCCAAGTATCCTATAGGAAAGATCCAGAACGTGCCCTTAGCTATATATCAAGGCAATATCAACGATTATGACTGGCAGGTGACAGACTTCAAGGGCGTGAATCAGTCTGATCTAATAATCTACGAGCTCCTTTTCCGCGACTTCACAGGAACAGAGGGTAAGGCTAACGGAAATGGCACTGTGCGTCAGGCCATAGAGAAGATTCCCTATCTGAAGACTCTCGGAGTGAACGCGATAGAGGTGTTGCCGATCATGGAATTCAACGGAAATATCTCATGGGGCTACAATCCCAATTTCTACTTCGCTCCCGACAAGGCATACGGCACTCCCGACGACTATAAGGAATTTATCGATATCTGCCATCAGAACGGTATCGCCGTGATTCTCGACATGGTATTCAATCAGAGCGACGGTCTGCATCCCTGGTATCAGATGTACACACCTGGCCAGAATCCTTTCTACAACCTCAACGCTCCCCATGCCTACAGTGTTCTCAACGACTGGAACCAGGGCTTCCCGATGGTGCAGCAGCAGTGGAAAGACGTGCTCGAGTACTGGATGACCGAGTATAAATTCGACGGCTTCCGCTTCGACCTTGTAAAGGGTCTGGGCGACAACGATTCCTACAAAAATAATGGCGATGCGGCCACCAATGCCTACAATCAGTCGCGTATTGACAGGATGATCGCCCTCCAGGAGATAGTGAAGAACATCAATCCCGATGCCTACTTCATCAATGAGGATCTTGCTACGGCTCAGGAAGAGAATGCCATGGGTGAGCACGGACAGCTGAACTGGGCTAATGTAAATGAGGCCGGTTGCCAGTTCGCAATGGGTTATTATACCAACAGCAACCTCAACCGCATGTATGCACCCAACGACAGCAAACGTCTCTGGGGTTCTACCGTGGCTTATCTTGAGAGCCATGATGAGCAGCGTCTTGCCTACAAGCAGAACATGTGGGGCGTGGCCGGAGTGAAAGGCGATCTTGCCGCTTCCATGCATCGTCTTGGTTCTGCAGCCGCTCAGATGATCCTTGTGCCCGGTGCCCATATGATTTGGCAGTTCTCGGAGCTCGGAAATGACCAGAACACAAAGAACAGTGACGGTGGAAATAACACAGATCCGAAGAAAGTATGCTGGAATCTTCTTGATGAACCAGATAGAAAAGGTCTTTACGACAATTATTCGCAGCTGATTGATATCCGTAACAGCAACAGCGACCTCTTCGAAGAGTCGGCTACATTTGAGATGAATTGTGGCGTGGCTAACTGGGCTAACGGACGCACGATCGTATCGCGCAAAGGCGACAAGGAGCTTATCACTGTCATCAATCCGAATGTCGACAAGGCACTCACAGTAAGTGTGACCTTTGGTAAGAGTGCGGAGGAAGCTTATCAGATTCTGTCGAAATCTTATGCATCCGAGCCGTCGTTCAGTGTGGCTGAGGGAACGGTGACTGTTCCGGCCAACTGCTATGTGACAATCGGCAGCAAGGAAGTTGCAGCCGGTGTGGAAGATGTGACAGTTTCCGGTGGTGAGACACTTAGAGTATATGGAGCCAATGGCGTGATCTCAGTGGATTATGCTGAGGCACCGGTCAATGTCTACAGCATCGACGGCCGCAAGGTAGCCACCATAAACGGCAACGGTAAAGCTGAGGTTGGCTCAGGCATCTTCATAGTGGTAAGCGGCTCGGAGAAGCGTAAGATCTCGCTCTGATTCAGTTCTTTTTCGATCATTCACATAAGATGATAATTTACCTAAATAGGCCAATAGCTTTTAGCTAATCGCAAACAAAACAGCGGCGGATTCTCAGAGAATCCGCCGCTGTTTTGATTCTATAATATCGACTTGATATTTCGATCTGCCGCGCCCGCGTGCAATCGGATTGGTTTCCAAATAATGAATGATTTGGGCGCCTGAGTCCGGAAATATTTTATTTCTTCATTGTGAAATGCTTGGAGGCGAGACGATAGCCATCTGAGAACACCTCTACAGTGTAATCTCCGGGTGTGAGAGTGGTATTGACATCCCAATAAACACTGATGCTTACCTCCTCGTTAGCGTATTCGATCTGACGATGTGCCGTGCATTGCACTGTAGAACCGTCGAGCTGAAAACTACCTCCGCCACCGAGTAAGGTGCCTTCCGGAGTGACGATGCGGATGTAGAAATCCTTAAGGCCTGGAGAAGCCGTGTTGTTTGGACTGACGATGAAGCTTACGCCTAATTGTTTTGCCTTGGTGATGTTTTTCTCCACTTTGCCTTTCTTATTATAGGCCTGGAGAGAAACACCGGTGATATTAAGTTTCTTGGCGAGTTTTACAGTCTCTGTTAGTTGCTCATTCTGAGAGGTGGCAACCGACACCTGAGAAGCAAGCTGCTGGTTGCGTTGTGTGACTTTCTCGATCTCTTTCTTAAGGCCGGCATTCTCTTCACCGAGACGCTGGATCTCTTCGAGATAGTGCTTCACGATTCCTTTGAGAGTCTTGATTTCGTTCTCAAGATCGCGTATGCGCTTGCGGTTGGCGGCATTGCTCTGCTTTTCCTGATTAAGCTCTGTGAGAAGACCTTCAACTTTGAGGCGTGCTTCGTTATATTTCTTTACGAGTGAGTCGTTTTTGAGATAAATCTGCTGGTCTTCATATTGGTTGAAGTCGGCGTTGAGCTGGTTGAACTCATTTGTGAGCAATAATCGGTCGTTGGCGAGACGCAGATTTTCAGTTTCGGCACGTGCACGGTTCACCTCCTCAGTGCGGGAGGCATTGGTTACGATCAGAATGATCACAAGTGCAACGAGGGCGGCGACGGCAAAACCACCAACATAGAGGATTATTTTCTGGTTTTTATTCATATCCTTTTCGACTATCCGTAATTATTTGGGAGATGTATTATTCTTTTCTTTGGGTGTCTACACGTGCATCCGGAATGCACACTGCAGAATAACTGCAAAATTACAACGAAAAAGGGAAATGCCCAAACCGTAGCGTAAAGTTGTTGCAACTTTCTGAAAGATTCTTCCCCTGGTTGGGAGGGATAAAAAAAGTGATTGGCCAATATCCGGAAGGATATCGGCCAATCATGGGCTTTTTGTTGTTTTTTCCTACTTGTCTGTCAGGAATTACTCAGCAGCTACAGTTTCAACAGCAGCTACAACAGTATCAACAGCAGCAGAGTCAGTGCCAGCGTTAACAGTGTCAACAACCTCAACAGCCTCAGCAGCTACCTCAACGGGAGTAGTATCAGCCTGCTCAGCAGCTTTTTTACCACCACAGCTTACCATAGCTACGCTGCAAATAACAGCAAGTGAAAGAATTACTTTTTTCATCTCTTTAAAAATTTAAAATAATAAAACAATTTTCTTTTGCTATCAAAAACGGTGCAAAATTACACTTTTTTTTTCAATTGACCAAATCAAATCAATCTTTTTTATGTTCTGATGTCCGTTTTCGGACAGTTTTAACACTCAATCCCCGTATTTTAACCTTATTTTAACAGTTGGTTGTATATGGGTGCTACAGATAGGAGCATCACCTAAGCTTATACTACATCCCCCCTGGGAGCGTACGCCTCCGGCTTGCGTAACCCGATATGACTCCAAAGGGAATACGAAGATAGCTCTGAAAATAAACAAAGGCAGGATTTTTCAATCCTGCCTTTGTGCCCTGAGCCGGGCTCGAACCGGCACGGCTCGCACCATTGGTGTTTGAGACCAACGCGTCTACCAATTCCGCCATCAGGGCAGAAGATGCTACCGAGGTCGGCTGCATTTCTACGTGGCAAAGTTAAGAATTATTTGTGACACGTGCAATAAAATCGCCAATAATTATTTTCAAACGCACTCAATAAAGCCTAAAACGACCATAAGCAAAAGCAATAATTGCCCATGAGCGAAAGCTAAATTGACAGTGAGCACGTCCGCCGGTTGATCACTCGTAGTGGATTTTTGCTTTGCGCATCACTTTCCAACAGCCGCCTTCGAAGATGGCTGTGCCGGCGGAGTCCGTGACGATTGTCTCCAGATTCTCTGTATTATCGAGCTCCGGACCTACACATGCGCCACTCAGCATCTCTGCCGGGAACTCAATCACCTTGTCTATTACCGAGGGATCGCTTACAACCTTGAATGTGCCTGCAAGGCCATCGGTGGTGTCAAGACGGAACACGGAGTTGCCGGGATTGAATGTACGGTCGGCACGGATGAAAATCTTCTTGGCATTGGCGCGTCCGAGATAAATTGTGCGTGTGGCGGGTGACTGAGAGGCTACCGGTGAAGCCGCCTGAGGCTTTGATGCCTGCTGAGGAGCCTGTTGAGGCTTGGGAGATTGCTGTGGCGCAACCTGTGGCCTGGATGGTTGCTCCTGGGCTACAGTCTGGTGCTTTGGATAAGGTATGCCTTGGATTGGTGGTTGCTGAGTGTTTTCTTTTGCAGGACGAGCCTTGAGTCGAGTGATTTCGGCCGTGAGCGCCTCAACTTTCTTCTGGAGTTGCGAATTCTGCTGCTCCAGTTCCTCAATGTTGCGGTCAGCTTCCTTGAGTTTTTTGGCAAGTTGCTTGGCCTCGGCTGCATCTGCGTCTTTCCATTTCTCCGGAGCAGTGGCATTTTTCTTCATCACATTGGATGCGAAAACTACCAAAGCCACAACTACAGCCACGAGAATACAGAGAATGACCACGTAGATCCATGTATGATTTGATTCTTTATAAATCACGGCATCATCGTCGTCAAGAGCTGACTCGGCAAGTATACGCGCTTCCTCGAGAGCAGCCTGAGCACTGTCAAGAGCCGCTTCAGGATTGGCGGCATTGGCTTCAGGTTGTGAGGCATTCTTTGCGTCTGCTGCAGTCTTGTCGGTCTGGGTTGTTGCTGGTTTGGCCTGCGCTTGTGCGGCTGATGCGGTTGTGGCATCCGAAGTGGCCGGTGTCGGTGTGGCGGCCGGTTGTGCAGTCGCCTGTGCCACCGGAGCGGCCACCTTCATGTTATTAAGCTTTTTGCGAGCGGGGTTCTTACCGATCTTGCCCTTGTCGGTGAGACCGGCATGAGAGAAAGCGGTGGTAGACCAATAGTCTACGAGCTTCTGCTTGTCCCAGCTCTGATAGCCCGAAGGAACCGGGATCGCCTTGAAGGCCTTGATGTTTTCTTTCTCTTTCTGTTTCAAATTCTTCTCAAGTTCGGCCATGGTGGTGGGATGGAGCGCGTCAAGATATCCTGAACCATCGTTGGCGTAGCGCAGGTAAGTCTGGGTGGCTATCACACGGGCCTGTTCCATCTCCTTGTCGGTGACTGCCTTAGCCGGCACTGCGAGTAGAAGCAGTGTAATCACTGAAATGATGTAGACGAGTCGTTTCATTATTAATCAGTTGTATGTTGTTGTTTCTTATATTGTCCGTTGTTGCTTATTTTATAAATAGGTGCTCAGGCGTGACGCCCATACCCGGTTGAGAATAATGTTATAATTCTTTTCAGAATTTAGAGCAGGGTCACATCTCTTTTCGCAATCGTGCCACCGGAATGCCTTTCCGGTCGCGGTATTTTGCCACAGTGCGTCTTGAGACTTCGTAACCGCGTTGCTCCATGAGTTGCTTTATCTTCTCATCGCTCAAGGGATGCTTCTTATCCTCCTTTTCCACCAGCTCTGCTATCTCGGCCTCGATCTTGCGGTTGGTCAAGATCTCCGGCGCGTCTGTTTCGCTGTCGTCGGAAGAGTCGCCGATAGAATCGCTGAAGAAGAATCGCAAGGGGAAAATGCCCCATGGCGTAGCTACGTATTTATTGGCAGTAGCTCGTGATATGACTGAAAGATCGTAGCCTGTAAGAGCGGCTATGTCTTTTATCATCATAGGTTTGAGCCTATAGAGATCTTGGGTGAGGAAATATTCCTTCTGTATCTGCAAGATGGCCGTCATCACATTGAGGAGAGTGGTTTGTCGCTGACGTAGCACCCTTATGAAGTCGCGTGCATCGTTGTAGCGCGACAAGACAAATTCGCGTCCCTTTTTCTTGCGTTTGTCAGCTTCATTCTTCATTTCCGCCACGGCCTCCGAGAATGTGCGGTCTATTGCCAGTTCAGGTATCCTGTTGTTGAGCGCCACCGAGAGGTTGCCATCTTCGTTAGACACTACAAGGTCGGGCACGACCACATTGGCGGATGAGGAATCAGACTCATAGGAAGCTCCCGGCTTCGGGTTGAGAGAGAGAATTAGATCGATGGCCTCTTTCACGCGCTCACGGCTAATTTTCATTGCCGAGACAATACGGTGGGAATGTTTCATAGAGAACGCCTCGAAGTGATTCTCAAGAATCTCCAGAGCGTCGTTGCGCGTCTCTGATTCCGCCATATGCTGCACTTGCAGCATGAGGCAATCCCTTAGAT
The DNA here is from genome assembly GCA_964622105.1 of uncultured Sangeribacter sp. Classification (GTDB taxonomy): domain Bacteria; phylum Bacteroidota; class Bacteroidia; order Bacteroidales; family Muribaculaceae; genus Lepagella. The sequence goes on from CAZUNU010000028.1 coordinate 9,694, forward strand.
CCATGGCTCCGATTCCGGAAGGTTCAAGCCCCTGCAGGATATGGAGGGCTTCTACAGCTTCGGCAGAGGATAACTCTATACCGGGACCGAAGGCCATATCGTTGACAAGCGACTGGAGGGGACGGAGGAGATAACCATTCGGGTCGAGACTATCGATGAGATAATTTACGGCCTCTTCCATCTTCGGGGAGAGATTGCGCTCGGAGAGCTGCCGGCGGAGATGGTCGTAAAGTGAATCCGACGTGTCGGGTGGAGAGAAATCGTAATCAGCGAAATCATCGGGAGAGAAATTCCGGGCGTTAAGTCTGTAGGCCGGGATTTCATTGTCGGGCGCCGGAGCAGGTTCAAGTGCTTCGAGGGCAGGATTGTCTTCAAGTTCACGGTCTATAGCCTCCTCAAGTTCGGGCGCATTGAATTCCAGCAGTTTCACGAAACGGAGCTGCTGGGCTGAAAGGCGCATGGACAGGCGCTGGTCAAGCGACAGAGACTGGTCAGAAGCCATGATGAACGGACCGTATAATAGAATTTAAAAGGATATATCAGCTAAATCTATTGCGAAATTAGTATAAAATATGCATTTGTAATGAAAAAAGGAGAGAAAAAATTGCTGGTTAGCCAAAAATTACGTAATTTCGCGACTTGAAACCCGATAGGATTGCCTTGCGCAGGCAAGAATGGCGCGTGCTTTATGGCATGCGGCGGTGAATTTCGGGACAACTAAGTAAAACTAACGAACAACTTAAAGGTATAAATAAGATCAATGGCGTCTCAGAACCAACAGCAGGATGAGAGTGCAATCGAGAAAATGAACAGCCAGCTCACAGGCGCAGGCATGAAGATTGCAGACAATAAGTCGATAATAACATGGGTGGTCACCGGCGTTTTAGTAGCCGCAGCCCTTGTGTTTGCGTTCATTCATTTCTATCAGAAGCCCAAGACCGAAAAAGCTTATACAGCTTACAACAAGGTGGAGCAGACAGCTTTGGGTAATGATTCAATCGCAGCGGCCCAATATAAAGAGGTGGCAGACAAATTCGGTGGTAAGGCTGCGAATCTTGCTGCTCTTTCAGCTGCCGAGGCTCTCTATAATGAGGCCAACTATGAGGAAGCCGTGAAGTATCTGAAGAAATTCTCATCGAAAGATGCTGTGCTTGATGCCAACGCTTTGGTTCTTACCGGCGACTGCTATGTGAACCTCAAGAAATATGATGAGGCTATCTCCGCATATCAGCAGGCAGTAAGAAAAGCTGAGGGTAATTCTCAGATTGTGCCGAGAGTTCTCCTTAAGGAAGCTAACGTATATGATGAGCAGAAGAAGTATGACAAGGCCTTGGAATGCTACTCCATCATCAAGAAAGACTTCCCTGACTATCGCCTTGGCAACGGCATCGATATCGACGCTTACATCGCACGCGAGAATGCTCGCCTCGGCAAGTAAGACGGTTTCGCTCGGGCAACTAAATATAGGTTTGACTCGACAAATGAAATCTTAGCTTTGACAAAGGAGCGTAAGCTTAATCAGGCAAAAACAGTGGAAACACTTTCCATAAAATAATAAAACATCTTTGCTTATTTTATGAAAAAGGGCAGCGGCTTTCGAGCCGGCTGCCCTTTTCTTTACTGTCATCTTGTCGTTATTTGAACCAGTTGAGATGCTTAACCAACGGGAGAGCCTCAGCCTCTGTGATTGCGCCGCATTTGACTGTGAGGTAAGATACAAAGGCACAAAGGCTAACCGGGAGCGATAGAGCGTAAGACATGCTCATCTCCACCACAATGAATATGCTCATCAAGGGAGTGCGGATCACGCCACTCATTACTCCGGCCATGCCATAGAATGCGAATAAAGCCACCGGGAAGTGAGTGCCCATATAGAAATTGCAGAATGATGCGAAGAGAAATCCCGCGATTCCACCTGCGAACAAGGTGGGGGCAAAGTCGCCACCGACGCCACCGCTGCTGTTTGTGGCGCTCACAGCCCAGCATTTCAACACCAGAATCCCGGCTGCTATCAGCATCAGTCCACCCACGTTCCCGGTTCCGGTGACGTGAAAGAGGGTGCCTCTGGCTATTGCCTCAAAATCACCACCCACTACATTCGTCAAAACCGGGTATCCCACACCATACATAGAGGGAAAGAGCAGCAGAATGATTCCGAGCATTATGCCGCCAGTGAGATTGCGCCACCAAGGATTAATTATGCGACGGAATACCTTGTCCATGTAATTGGTGACACTGCTGTAATAAAGGCTATATAAACCGCAGAATACGCCTAAGGCGAGTATGGCGGGGAGAGTGGCCCATTCAAAGCCTTCCTGAGGCTGAAAGATCAGGTCGCTCTGGAAGCCATTGCATGCATAGGAGGTGAGATAAGCAGTGAGCGCTGCGACAGTCACGGCCAGGACAGCCACTGTAGACAGACTGATCCTCATTAGCTCGAGCGAAAACATCAGACCACCGATCGGGGCCGAGAATATACCGGCAATGCCTGCGCTCGCACCGCAAGCCAAAAGTATCTTTATCTGCCGGTTGTCAAGACCTAATATCTGCCCGAGGTTGCTGCCAATGGCCGCACCTGTGGCAGCAATGGGCCCTTCGGCACCTGACGAACCTCCCATGCCGAGAGTGACAGTGCCGCCTAATACGGCTGAGAAAACCAGGTCATGACGAAGCCGAAACATCTTGTGCCTAATGTCAAAAAGAAGTTGGGCCACCACATGGGTGAGATTCTTGTGAATAATATAGCGTGTGAATATGCCAGTGAGCAGGATGCCTGCTAACGGAACCCCTATAATCCACCAGTTGACGCCTGATTGCATGATATGGGGAATGAAAACATTAGCCAAAGCACGGATCATTTTTTTGAAAAGATGAGCCATGGCGCCGGATGCTATTCCGGTGACAATAGCCAGGACGATCATGAAAATGAACTGAGACATGTGTCGCGTACACCATTCCGCCAAGCGCGAAAGTGGCGCCGATTTCTGAATCTCCATGGAGTGAAGGGAGGGAGTGAAATCAGATTGTCTCTGTTTATTGTCTGGTAAGGATGAAGCCATAATTTATGGGTATGGGTTTATTGTTTATGAGTGAGAGAGTATAGTTTATGGTTAATGATATATGATTTACGGATGGAGGTCACAGTTCTAAAGTTGGCTCGTTTTAGGGTCGGCCAATTTTAGATGCAGCCGATGGTAAAGTTAGCCGGTCTTAAAGTTGGCCGGTTGTATAGGTATAACGCAGTAGAGGCGCGTTTTGTTAAATAATCATAAAGAAGCTGCAGGTCTCTTTCCCAAGAGACCTGCAGCTATGCGAATCAAAATATTTCTACAAACCTAACATAAACGATTTATTTAATTATTCCTGTTCCCCGAACTTATTAGACCTACTATATCTTTTTACCTCGAACTCGCTAAAAACATCTTTTACCTTTTATTATCACCTGCATGGCTGAACCTTTTGAATTGATAGGATTCCAGCCTGAACGAGTCTTATCAATTATCTTTGTCGCAAAATTAGTGAGCTCGCGGAGGTTTTGCAAGTAATATAAGTGAGATATGGATTATGATATAGATTAAATGAAATATTATATTCTGAAATACAATTAATTATAATTTCATAATATAGATGTGATATCAGACTATATATTGAATGCATATTTGATTTTTCAACCTAATTTAGCGACCTGACTGTCGAAATTATCGTGATCAACAGCTCGATTTCTCATTTTGTTGCGATAGGCATAGACGGTATTCACGGAATAACCGAGTATCTGCGCTATGCGTCCGCTCTGATCAACTCCGAGCCTGACGAATGCATATATGCGTAACTCCGGAGGCAGCGATTCTCCTTGTGCCACCTCCATTTTCTTGTCGGGCAGCAGGAGGGTGTTGATCTGAGCAACGAAGTCGGGAAAAATATCAAGTAAGGCTTTGTCGATAAGTCGGTAAAACTCCTCATTGCTGCCATCATTGAATTTGCCGGTCGACATCAGGCGCATAAGTTCATCGCTTTGTCCGGAGGCTATTTTACGTGTCACCAACCTTGAGAGCTGGTCAAGCCGGGAGGCGTAACTGGAGCAGAGGCCTATAAAGTTGCCTACATAAGATTCAAGTTTGCGAGAAGTCTGTGCAAGTTTCTCCTGACTGACGCGGTTTTTCTTCAGCGACGAGAAGGTGAATACCAGCAAGGCTATAGTGGCCAGGAAGAGGAGGGTGGTGACGATGATGTAAGACATCATCTGGTTGCGCGAAGTGACCGACCGGCGATGTATGGCGGAATCTATTAGAGGGATGATAGGCACTATGGAAGTGGTATGCATGCGTATGTTGCCTGAATTGGCATCTTCGAGAGTATGATTCACGTATCTGAAAGCATTGTCGATATCACCGTGGGCATACATCCAGTTGGCTAAGGTAGGCAAAGCCAGGCCCTCACGCACGCATCCCCGGATATCGCTTTCTGCAGCCAGTGCGAGATATTTGGTATAATTGTGGAAATCATCCTTGTGGCGGTAGACAGTGGCCAGCTGGTAAGCGGCCATTCCGTAGAGATTGCTCTCCTGAGGCAAGGTCTTGAGCAGATTTTCCAGCCTTACGAGGGCTTCGTTCCAGCGATGCTCATCGACGAGGCGCTCGCAGAAAATGAAATTATGGAATGTGTTTTCTTTCGGGAGGTAGAGGAGGAGACTGTCGTCGCAAGCCCGATATTTATTTCTGTAGAGGTTGACGTAATATTCATTGTTGCCGGCCCAGGTCATGATATAAGAATAACACCGGCGAGCCGTCATCCAGTAGTTGATTTTATCCTCTGGGAGACTTACTATCCTTTCGATGGAATCGAGACTATGGAGCACGGGAGGGAAAATGCCTGCTGTGGCGAGTGCGTCGGCTGAAACGAGAGCTGCCTTGATAGTATTGACGGAATCAGGGAGCAGGGGAGTAAGGGCCATGGCACGACGGGCATAATGTATGGCTGAGTCAGCTTCCATCTGCCTGTAATTGTCGGAGAGGAGGATGCAAGCGTTCCATAGTTCGTAATCTGAGGTAGCATTACTTGCCTTCCTCTTTAAGGAGTCGAGGCTCGCCTCCTTCATCTTGAGGTATTGCGAAGAGTGGGCGATGGCGCGGTTGAGGCGCTCGAGCACATCCGGAGAGGCAGTGTGGGAAACCGGCTGCCTATCCGAGCAAGCAACAGTCAGAATCAGGCAGACTGCAAATGAAAATACGCACAGAGGCGAAAAAAGACGTTTCAATGATGCCATTTGTTCAGTTTGGAATAGATGAGGAGAAAAAGGAAGGCTTCTGATTAGAAGCCTGTAAACCTACATGGTATGCAAAATTAAAGAAAAAATATTATATTTGCACATATTTTCCGGCAAAACGGGTGAATATACTCACAGGTGGAGGTGAGACAAGGACTATCCGAATTATCAGAGCTGCCTGTGGAACAGAAGACCGGGACTAATATGCAACCGATGGAAACATCTTATACAATTCATATACTTGCCAATGGACTGAGGGTAGTGGCCCGGCAGATCGATGGGCTTGTAAGCTACATAGGGGTGGTGGTAAATGCCGGAAGCCGTGACGAGCGTTCCGGTGAATACGGATTGGCACACTTTGTGGAACATACGCTGTTCAAGGGTACTGACAAGCGCAGGTCGTGGCAGATTTCCTCACGGATGGAGTCGGTGGGCGGAGAACTTAACGCTTATACATCCAAAGAGGAGACGATGGTGTATACGAATGCACCGGCCGGATATGAGGAGCGCTCGGTGGAGCTGCTTGCCGACCTGATAGCCTGCAGCCGTTTCCCGAAGGAGGAGATAGATAGGGAGAAGGAGGTGGTGATCGAGGAGATACACAGCTATCTCGACAGCCCTTCGGAATCAGTGTACGATGAATTTGAGGAATTGGCTTACGCAGGGTGCGGACTCGCCCATAATATATTGGGCTCAGAGGAGAGCGTGAGAGGGCTGACAGGCGACGACTGTCGCGGCTTTCTCGACCGGTTCTATACTCCGGACGAGCTGGTGATATATTGTTGCACGCCTCAACCGCCCGAGAAGCTATGCCGTCTTGTTGAGAAGCATTTTGCGCATCTTCATTTTAAGGGAGTGGCCAGGGAAAGGACCGCACCCCTCCCCATGCAAAGTTTCGACCAAAAACGTGAGAATGGGAATTATCAGGCTAATACGATTTACGGAACCACTGTATTCGGCCGCCGCGACCCGCGACGTTTCGCTCTCTTCATGCTCAATAATTATCTCGGCGGTCCGTGCCTTAATTCCCGTCTAAACCGTGAGTTGCGAGAGAAACGAGGCTATGTGTATACAGTCGACAGCAGTGTAAGCCTTATGTCTGACACAGGGCTATGGATGGTGTATTTCGGTTGCGATCCGAAGAATGTGGCAAAATGCAGGGAGGTGATCAGTCGTGAACTTGACTGCCTCGCTCAGAATCGTCTGTCGGACGCTGCATTCGAAAAGGTAAAAAGGCAATATTGTGGTCAACTTCTCGTGAGTTCCGATCAGAGGGAAAACCGGGCCATGAGTCTGGCAAAGAGCCTGCTCTATTACGGACAGATCCATGATATATCGACCACTGCGTCACATATCAATGACGTGACGGCGGAGGAGTTTATGGAGATGGCTCAGTTGCTCGCAAGCAGTGAGAAAGGGATTCTGACGCTTGTATAGTTTGGACTCTTGTAAAACATTGATCCTTTTTTGTAGAAAGATTGGTTATGAAGATAGGTAATATAGATTTAGGTGAACGCCCCGTGATGCTCGCGCCCATGGAGGACGTGACGGATCCGTCATTCCGTCTGATTTGCCGCGAACAGGGGGCGCGTATGGTGTATACGGAGTTCGTGTCGGCTGAGGCACTGGTGCGTAACATAGCATCCACGGCACGCAAACTTACCATAGACGACAGGGAGCGCCCCGTGGCTATACAGATCTACGGACGTGATCCGGAGGCGATGGTAGACGCGGCTAAGATGGTGGAAGAGGCCGGACCGTCGCTCATCGACATCAATTTCGGATGCCCGGTGAAGAAGGTGGCCGGCAAAGGGGCCGGAGCAGGAATGCTGAGAGATATACCCAAGATGCTCGCCATAACCGAAGCGGTGGTAAAGGCCGTGAGTCTGCCGGTGACGGTAAAGACGCGCCTTGGATGGGACTGCGAAAACAAGATTATAACTGATCTCGGACCTCGCCTACAGGATTGCGGGATAAAGGCACTCACAGTGCATGGGCGTACACGCTCACAGATGTATACCGGCACAGCCGACTGGAGCCTAATCGGTGAACTGAAAGCCGATCCGAGAATGGAGATACCTATCATTGGCAACGGCGACGTCACCACTCCCGAGGGAGCCAAGGAAGCGTTTGAGAAAAATGGGGTAGACGGCATAATGATAGGGCGCGGGTCGATCGGTGCTCCCTGGATTTTCCATGAGGTGGAGAGCTACCTGCGCACCGGGTCGGCCGACCGTCGCACGGATGCTGAGAAATTCTCCCTGCTGCGCCGCCAGATCAGCGAGAGCATCCAGCGTATAGATGAATACAGGGGCATACTTCATATCAGGCGCCATTTGGCCGCCACACCTCTTTTCAAAGGTCTGCCGGATTTCCGTCAGACCCGCATACGCATGCTGAGAGCTGAGACGGCTGAGGAACTCGAGGGTATTCTCTGTGAAATTGAAGATAAATATTTCAATGCATGAACTTGTTGGCCCGGTAAGTGTGTTATACGTTATAGAAGAAACAAACCATTTAAATTATGAAAAAGATTCTGCTTCTATTGCTTCTCATAACTGCATCACCGGCATTGCGCGCGCAGCTCGTGCAACAGTATAAGATCGAGGTCGGCCAGTTTGATAAACTAAAGATCAGCGATAATGTTAACGTGGTCTACCGATGTGTGCCCGACTCGACCGGCTGGGCGCAATATAGCGGTGCGAAAGAGTTTGCCGACGCCTTCATCCTTACGCCTAAGGGGGGCACACTCAGAATTCAGGTGTCGACGGAAGATGTAGGTAATCCGGATCTTCCCGTGCTTTACGTGTATTCTGATTTCCTGACTTCGGTAGAGAATTCCTCCAACTTCACACTCACAGTGGAGAATCCGGCTCCCTGTGCCGTATTTTCAGCCAAAGAGATCGGCAACGGCAGCATCGTGGTAGAGGGATTGAAGGCCAATACGGTCAAAGCTTCCGTAACAACCGGCAACGGCATGGTGTCGGTGGCAGGGAGTTGCCGTGATGCGGTTTTCCAGATGGTGGGTACGGGTATAATTGCCGCCGACCGTCTGGAGGCTCAGAATGTGCAATGCAAGATACTCGGCAGCGGCACGATAGGATGCTGGGCACAGGAGAAACTAACGAGCAAGGGCATAGGATCTACGAAGATATACTATAAGGGAGAACCCGTGATAAAGAAATCAGGAGGCGGCACACTCTATCCTCTTCCGGAGGGAGACGAGGGCGGCTACTTGACAGCGCCTTCTGAGCAGGATCCTGAAAAGACAGAATGACCGACAACAACATGGATAACGAGGCGTCGCTGAAACTGAAGACAGCGCGCACGCTTAAATGGAATACAATAGACCGATTGGCCTCGCAGGTGCTCTACGGGGTGGTCGGTGTAGTGCTTGCAAATGTGCTTTCACAAGAGGATTTCGGTCTTGTGGGGGCACTTTTGGTGTTTCAGGCGTTTGCCATAATATTTGCCGACAGTGGTTTCGGTGCAGCGTTGCTTCAGCAGAAGAATCCTACAGAAAAGGATTATTCCACCGTCTTCTGGTTCAACCTGATTGTGAGCGTCGGAATCTATGTAGTGTTGTGGGTATGCTCGCCGTTGATAGCCGACATATTTCAAGGCGACCGACGGTTGATTCCGTTGTCGAAGGTGATGTTTCTCACATTCGTGCTCAATGCGCTTGCGATAGTGCAGATCAACCGTCTGATGAAACGCATGGACGTGAAGATGATAGCCGTGTCGAATCTCGTTGGTCAGACGGCCGGTGGAGGTGTAGGCATTGCCATGGCGTTATATGGCTACGGAGCATGGGCTCTTGTGTGGCAATCGGTGATAATGGCCGGGACGAAGACCGGGATTCTCTGGGCAACCGGCGGATGGCGACCGATGTGGGGTATTTATCGGGAATCTTTGCATAAGATCTGGAGAATCGGTTTCAGTGTGTTTTCATCCACTCTTCTGAATACGGTATTCCTTAACATCTATTCATTTGTGATAGGCGCGGCCTACTCGCTAAGGTCGTTGGGCGTGTATACGCAGGCCGACAAGTGGAGCAAGATGGGGAGCGCATCGTTGTCGCAGGTATTGACAGCCAGTTTCGTGCCCGTGTTGTCGAGAGTGCAGGACAGCGAGGAAGACTTCCGGCGTTATGTCAGGAAGATCAACAGATTTACCGGGTTTATTCTTTTTCCGTTCATGATTGGTTTGGCGGCGGTGGGCACGAATCTGTTTCATATGTTGTTTGGCAATATGTGGGATGCAGCCATCATCATGTTCAAGATATTGGTGATCAGGGGCGTGTTCGTGGTACTGGTGTCGTTATATGGCAACTACATGCTCGCCAAGGGATATGGTAAACGTCTGTTTATGATAGAGGTGATCAAAGACGCGGCTATAGCAGTAGCTATAGTCGCAACCATATTTGAAAAGAATGTAGACCTCCTGGTCTGGGGACAGCTTTGGGCCTCAGTAGCCGCTTGGGGTGTGATAATCTGTATCACATCACGCGCCATAGGATATAGGATAATGCAAATGATCAAAGATTTAGTGCCGTTTCTGATGGTAGCGCTTGTGATGTGGGGCGTCTGCTACGGCGTTGAAGTTGCGGGGGAGAAGGTGATGGCCTGGTATCACAAACAGAATACTGGTGCCAAGGAAGCGATACTTTCAGAAGGTGAGAGTGCGGTCGTAATTAGTTTGAAGACCGAATCCGATTCAGTAGTGGGTAAGTTGACAGAGGGTCCCGAGTCAGAAGCGGGTAGTTTGAAGGACCGATCCGATGCCGAAGTAGGTGGCAAGATGGCTCGGTATTCAGACAGAACCCATGATGAGATGGTCGTGTCAGATGGCCAAGCGGGTGTCGAGATGGCTCGACATTCAGACAGAACCCATGATGAGATGGCCGTGTCAGATGGCCAAGCGGAAAGTGTGATGGCCAGGTATGCAGAGAGAACCCATGATGAGGTGGTCGTGTCAGATGGCCAAGCGGGTATCGAGATGTCTGGTAGAGTGTCTTCGGGAATAATGCTACTGATGCAGGTTATTATAGGTGGGGGGATCTATGTGATGATCGCTAAACTGTGTAAATTTCCTGAATTTAGCGAAGCCACCAACTATCTTTTCGGTAGATTCCGAAAAAGAAGAGTGGGATAAAGGTAATAAACGATAATGAAATATGCTTAATTAATGTAACGTGATATAATTAATGTAACGTGATATAATTGATGTAACGTGATATAATTGATGTAACGTGATATACGTTGATGTAACGTGATATACGTTGATGTAACGTGATATAATTAATGTAACGAGATATAATTAATGTAACGAGATATAATTAATGTAACGTGATATAATTAATGTAACGTGTTATATTGATGTAACGTGTTATATTGATGTAACGGGGCATGATGGATACAATAGGATAAAATTAGGGTAGTGAGATAAATAAATATGATAGGATAAAATTTTATTAATATAAAATTCAGATATACAGTAAATTAAAGTTAACTCAACGGAATTATTTCAAAAAATATTGAAAAATATTTGGTAGAATGGAAAATACTTACTAATTTTGCACTCGCAATCGGGAACGAAACAATCCCTTAAAGAGGAATTAATCGTTAAAGAAAGCATTTTGAATCACGAGAGTTTCAAAAACAAAAATGGTGCCATAGCTCAGTTGGTAGAGCAAAGGACTGAAAATCCTTGTGTC
>CAZUNU010000029.1:0-20614 GCA_964622105.1 uncultured Sangeribacter sp.
GACGATATGCTCACTCATATCAATCGGGAGCACGTGCAGCTTCTGCCAAACACTTCCGGGGTTCGCAATGCTCAGGAGGCCGTGCTGTCAGCCCAACTGAGTCGCGAGATTTTCCAGACTGATTTCATAAAACTTGAGATTCATCCTGATCCCAGATATCTGCTCCCGGATCCTGTGGAAACTCTTGCCGCTACGGAGGAACTAGCGCGACTTGGCTTTGTAGTCTTGCCTTATATTCAAGCTGATCCTGTGTTATGCAAGCGTTTGGAAGAAGTTGGCGCTTCAGCTGTGATGCCTTTAGGGGCTCCGATCGGAACCAACCGTGGTTTGCTTACAAGAGATTTCCTGGAGATAATAATCGAACAGAGCAACGTGCCTGTGGTAATTGACGCCGGACTCGGTGTGCCTTCACATGCCGCCGCTGCAATGGAAATGGGAGCTGACGCTGTGCTTGTGAATACGGCCATTGCTGTGGCCACCGATCCCGTCAAAATGGCTGTGGCTTTCCGCCAGGCTGTTGAGGCCGGACGCTCCGCTTATCTTGCCGGTCCAGGTGGGCAGTCTGTTACTGCTGTCGCAACAAGCGAGCTGACATCCTTCCTTGATAATCTCTAAGTTGAAAATATTAAAACGACCTTATACATGAAACTTCAAAATATTGACCTTACCGGATATCCTAACTCAGAAAAGATATATAAGGAGGGGGAGATCTACCCCGATCTGAGAGTAGCGATGAGAAAGATAAAACTTTATCCCACGGTTAAGATAGAGAATGGAGTGAGGGTGGAGTATCCTAACTCTCCTGTTACAGTTTACGATACGAGCGGCCCTTATACAGATCCTGCTTATTCAGTGGATATAAATAGAGGCTTGCCTCGCATGCGCGAAGAATGGGTGTCGGAAAGAAGGGATACCGACATTCTTGACGACATCACCTCAGAGTATGGAAGAGTGAGACGCGATAATCTTGCTCTCCACGCCATACGGTTTCCGGTGAACCATCTTCCCCGAGTTGCACAGGCTGGCAAAAGTGTGACTCAGATGGCCTATGCCAAACGAGGAATAATCACGAGAGAAATGGAATACGTGGCTATACGCGAGAATCTGAATAACCGTGAATTGGGCATAGATTCCTATATCACCCCTGAATTCGTTCGTGAGGAGGTTGCCGCCGGCAGGGCAGTAATACCGGGAAATATCAATCATCCGGAAGCGGAACCGATGATCATCGGAGAGCGTTTTGCTGTGAAATTGAATACCAATATCGGTAATTCAGCCTTGTCATCTGGAATAGGAGAGGAAGTGGCCAAAGCCGTATGGAGCTGCTACTGGGGAGGTGATACCCTGATGGATCTTTCTACCGGCGACAATATCCATGAAACACGCGAATGGATCATAAGGAATTGTCCTGTGCCTGTAGGTACAGTTCCAATCTATCAGGCGCTCGAAAAAGTAAATGGTAAAGTGGCAGATCTCACTTGGGAGATATATAGAGACACACTTATCGAGCAGTGTGAACAAGGCGTGGATTACTTCACAATTCATGCCGGAGTGCTTAAGGCCCACGCACCTCTTATAAGCGGAAGACTTACGGGATGTGTGTCACGAGGAGGCTCGATAATGTCGCAATGGACTGTTATTCATGATGAGGAGAGTTTCCTTTATACTCATTTTGATGAGATTTGTGAGATTCTCAGCAAGTATGATGTCGCCGTTTCGCTTGGCGATGGCATGCGTCCGGGTTCTATCCATGATGCCAACGACCAGGCTCAGTTCCTCGAACTTGACGTGCTCGGTGAACTCACGGAGCGAGCATGGGCTCATGACGTACAAGTGTTGATCGAAGGCCCCGGTCATTTGCCGATGCATAAGATAGCGGAGAATATGGAGAGGCAGAAGAAGAAATGTCATGGCGCTCCGTTCTATACTCTCGGCCCACTGACTACAGACATTGCCCCCGGTTATGATCACATCACTTCAGCTATCGGAGCCGCTCAGATAGCATGGCTCGGTACAGCCATGATCTGTTACGTGACGCCTAAGGAACATCTTTCGCTTCCAACGCTCGAAGATGTGCGCGAAGGAGTGATCACTTACAAGATAGCCGCTCATGCAGCCGACCTTGCTAAGGGACTTCCCGGAGCTGAAGTGCGTGACAATGCTTTGAGCAAGGCACGTTTTGATTTCCGTTGGAAAGACCAGTTCAATCTGTCGCTCGATCCGGAGAAGGCAAAAAGATTCTACCTGTCTGGAAAGACTGAAAGTGAAGTGGAGGAGGAGAGATTCTGCACAATGTGTGGACCCAATTTTTGTGCCATGAGAATCTCCCGCAACATCAATTCTGAATGTAAGGAACGCGACATATGACTGAAGAGAAAACAGCATTAAAGGAAGATAAAGAGGCATTTGCTCCTTATGGAAGAGGATTTGCCGATGAAATAGACCGCTGGAGTTGGGAGGAAACCGGAAGAGCGATAATGTCGGCAACTAAAGAGGATGTCTGCCGGGTCTTGGCCAAGGCTGAAAGTGGAAGGGAAACGTTGCCACCGGAAGATTTCGGTGTCCTTATCTCTCCGGCAGCTACACCGTATATAGAGTCAATGGCAAGACTGAGCCGAAAATTTACTCTTGAACGATACGGCAAGACAATTTCCCTCTACATACCGATGTATGTATCCAATGCCTGTGCAAATGCTTGCGTTTATTGTGGGTTTAACCATGCCAATCCGTTTGAACGTACCATTCTTTCAAAAGAAAGAATAGAGGAGGAATGTAGGGCAATAAAAAGGTTAGGCGATTTCGACAACCTATTGATTGTAAGCGGTGAATTTCCCTCGCTATGCGGAGTGGAATATTTCAAGAGCGCCATAAGTCTGTCATTGAAATACTTCAATAATATTTCTCTTGAAGTTCAACCCTTGCGTAAAGAGGAATATGCTGAATTGGCGGATGCCGGATTGTATGGAGTGGTATGTTTTCAGGAGACTTATAACCGGAAGACCTACAGGAAGTATCATCCTAAGGGGATGAAATCCATTTATGAATGGCGTCTTAACGGCTATGATCGTATGGGAGAGGCAGGCATCCATAAGATAGGCATGGGTGTGTTGTTAGGGCTCGAGGATTGGCGCACGGATCTCACCATGATGGCCAGGCATCTGCGCTATCTTCAGAAGCGATATTGGAAGACAAGGTATAGCGTAAACTTTCCTCGTCTCTGTCCGTCGGAGAGCGGCTACCAGCCAAATTGTGTGGTGACGGACCGTGATCTGGTGCAACTTACGCTTGCATTCAGGATCTTTGACCATGATGTCGACATATCTTACTCTACCCGGGAATCTCCTTACCTGCGCGACCATATGCTGGGGCTGGGCGTGACTTCAATGAGTGCCGGCAGCTGCACCGAACCGGGCGGATATTCCAAGAGTCGTCAGGCATTACGCCAGTTTGACGTCACTGATGAGCGTAGCCCTGAAGCAGTAGTGGCCTCGATTCGTGGGAGAGGGTATTATCCTGTGTGGAAAGATTGGGAAATAGGTTTGATAAGTCAATTGTATTAGATAGTCAATAAATTAGGATCAGTATGTCAATAGATAAGGTAAGATATGCGAGAAATCTGATGCTTGAGGATTTCGACCTTTCCAGTCAGGAGAGGCTTCAGGAAAGCCGCGTAGGAATAATTGGAGCCGGTGCCCTTGGGTCTGTTGTAGCCATGTATCTGGCTGCAGCAGGCGTGGGGACGCTACGCATTGCAGATTTCGACAGTATTGCACTCGGCAATCTTCAGCGGCAAGTATTTTTTTCAGAATCCGGGGTTGGTGAATCAAAATGCCGGATTCTTGCCGAAAGGGTGAGGAATCTGAACAGCAATACAAAGGTGGAGTGTGTTGTGGAAGCTGTCACCAAGGATAACATCAATAAATTTGCAGAGGGATGCGATGTTATAGCTGAGTGTACCGACAAGATAAATTCCAAGATAGCCGTGGTGGAGAGTCTCCAAGAGTTAGGCATACCTGTGGTAGTCGGTGGAGTCAGGGAATATCAGGGTCAAGTTAGTGTATTCAATAAAGATTCAACTCTAAGTTATAGAGACTTGTTTCCTGTTGAACCGGATATCACTCTTCCACCGCCGGGCGTATTCAGTCCTGTACCGGGCATTGTAGGTTCTCTTCAAGCTGCCGAAGTCTTGAAGCTTCTCACCGGTATTGGCGAATCTCTCTTCAACACTCTCCTCCACTTCGATGTCCGCACCATGGAGTTCCAAAAACTCAGCTTCCGATTATAAATGATTTGTACACAGATTAGACAGAAGAATTCATTGCCGAATGGCTAAAGAAATATACCGGATAAGTGATTTTTTACTGAAAATCCTTGATCATTTGGTCAATTGGGCTCTGGCCCATATGGAAAGGAAAAATAACCCTGATCATCAGATTTAGCTCATTCCAGTTTGACTTCTTAGAAAGGTTTTTAGCTGGAGCAGATCATTTTGTGGAAAGGATTACACCACCGATTATGAGGGCTGTACCGATAGCCATTATAAGCGTGAACGGTTCATTGAGAATTGCGCTTGATGCGGCTATAGTTACGAGTGGAACGAGATAGATATAGTTTGAGGTCTTCTCAGGCCCTAAATGAGCAACGGTTACATTCCACATAAGATAACATATAAAGGAAGCTCCGATGCTCAAAAATAATAAGTTCCCGATTATTGATTTAGTTTCACTAAAAGTCAGATTGCTATCCAACAGGAATTGAAGAGGATCAGTAAGTAGAAAGTTATGTGAAGGCAACAGTTGACTGTTGCCTTTTATCATAAAGGGTGTAGCCGATGGCATCAGTAGGTAATATACCAATGCGGTTATGACTCCATAAGCAAACACCTTTCTTGTAATAAAAATGTTGCTATACCGATGGTTCAATTTTTTTAAGATCAGGCAATATATCGCCCAAGAGATGGCAGCTACGATAGTCAGAAAGTCACCCAACGGATTTATGCCGAATTCTTTTGACCCATTGAGGACCACAATCGCCACACCGGAGAAAGCAATAATCGATCCGGCCCATACTGATCTTTTGTTGGCATCATTGAAAAACACTCTACCCAAAACTATAGTGAATATCGGTGCGCAACAAATTATTAATGATACATTTGACGCGAAAGTAATCCCGAGGGCGGAGTTCTCTGCAATGAAATACAAAGATCCTCCTGTAATTCCGGCTGCCAATAGATATAATTCATCCCTAAGGTTGTTAGAAAGGAAGCGATCATGAGAGAAAATGAGTGTGCAGACGTAAGCTATAGTGAATCTGATGATAAAGATCTCTACCGGACTGAGACCATAGGAGATAAGGACTTTGGTGGAGACAAATGTTACTCCCCAAACTGTTATGGTAATCAAGGCCATGAGGTGATAGACTGCAAGCTTACCCGTATTCATCATACCTGTTTTCATAAGGTTAATTTTCTGATTATGCATTAAGTATTTTGCCCACAAAGTAAATTCTTTTCAGTCAATAATCCTATAAGCCTTGCATACTTTATGATATATTCCTATATTTGCACTGAAAATAAACGATTTTTCCTTGGTGCATAAAAATTAGGGCGATAAAACAGGAATTATGGCTACAGTAAAACTTGACGAAATTGACATAAAACTGCTCAAGGCGTTGCAAAAAGATGCCAAAGCGAATACAAAGGAACTTTGTGAAATCTTGAATCTTTCGAAGACTCCGGTGTATGAACGTATGAGAAGGTTGGAAAACGAGGGGGTTATTACGGGTTACAGTGCCAATATCGACAATAAGAAAGTTGGGTTGCCTCTAATCGTATTTTGTAACGTATCATTGGCGGTGCATGATGATGAACATATCGAGCGCTTCAAGACTGACATCGGGGATATAGAGGAAATAATGGAATGTTATTCCACCGGTGGATTTTATGACTTTTTGCTGAAAATTGTTCTTAAAGATCTCGATGAATACAATACTTTTGTATTTGAGAAGCTTACAAAAGTTCATGGTATTGTTAAGATGCAGAGTTCATTCGTGCTCAGTGAGATCAAACACAAAACAGTTCTGGATATTCGCATTTAGGTTTTCAAAATAATTAGGAAAGATGAAAAAGATATTGGTGGCGATGGACTCGATGAAAGGGTGTCTGGATTCGTATCACGCTTCGTTGTGGGTGGCAGCCGGTATGCAAGACGCTTTTCCGGAGTCAAAGGTAAGCTTTCGTCCGGTTTCCGACGGAGGAGAGGGTATGGCTGAAATGGTGGCTTTCGGAAGAAAGGATGCAGAATACAAAAATTGCAAAGTTCAAGGGCCACTTGGAACGGCAATCGAAGGCGTATGGTTGAAATGTCCGTGTTTGCCGGAAGATTCGGTAGATGAGGGGGAGAATCGTAAGAGAGCTTCAGAAATGGTAGCGTATATGGATTTTGCTTCTGCAGGGGGTCTCACTCTAATTCAGGTGGAGGAGAGGAATCCATTAAAAACCACCAGCTATGGAGTTGGAGAGATGATCAACGCTGCACTTGGAGAGGGAATAAATAATGTTGTCCTTGGCTTGGGAGGTTCGGCTACAGTTGACGGAGGACTTGGAGCCTTGCAAGCCTTGGGACTCCGTGTGCTTGATAAAAATGGACAAGAACTTCTACATCCCATAACCGGAGGAATGCTTGAAGACGTGGAGGATTTGGAATTTACTGAAGTTTTCAGAAATAACATCACGAAACTGAATCTTACTTTGCTTTGCGACGTAGACGCGCCTTTCACAGGAGAAAGAGGAGCAGCCCATGTGTTTGGCCCGCAAAAGGGTGCAGATACAGCAGGCGTGGAGCTATTGGAGAAGGGCATGGAAAAGGTGAGAAAAGTAATTCTTCGTAAAACGGCTATTGATCTCAATCAGTTTCACGGGAGCGGAGCGGCAGGCGGAGCTGCCGGTGGTTTTATGACGCTCGCCGGTGGCCGCATTGTACCCGGTGCATCAACGCTTCTTGACCTGACCGGTTTTGATAAAGATATTGAGGATGCGGATTTGATAATTACCGGCGAGGGAAGTTCCGACATTCAGACTCTCATGGGTAAGATACCATTTGAGATTTTGCAGAGAGGAAAACATAAGAATGTGCCGGTCTGGTTGGTGGCAGGAAGAATTAGAGATCGTGAGGCTTTGGCAGATGCCGGCTTTGAAAAGATCATCTGTATAAATAGTCCTGATATTGTGGAGAGAAGTGCTACAATCGGTAAAGATCCTATGGATCCGGATGTTGCATCACGCAGATTGGGCGCAATTATCGGATGAAGTGAAGTATGGAAGGATTCTATATCAAAATTCAATTGTTGTAGAGACATGCCTTTGTCTTGTGTTGATACCAAACTAATACTTAAAACCATATCATAAAGCGATATTCCTACATTTCCTTTGTTTACCTATTTTGACATGACCACATAATAAAAATTGCAGGGATATTCTGAAGCATGTCCCTGCAATTTTTATTTGGATACAGTCTAATTACCGTAATTGATTATTCTTTGGATTCGGATTCCGGTTTTGCTTCTGCTTCCTTTGCGGTATGGCAATGGTGGCAGGGATGGAAGCGGCTTGAGCCATCGAAACAATGGGTGCAAAGACGGTCCTTCGGTAAGCCTATCGACTCAACAAGGGTTTCAATCGGATTAAACTTCAATGAAGTGAGACCGAAACGGCTACGGATCTTTTCTACCAGAGCATTATACTCCGGCGAGTTTGTGGTGGCGTATTTGTCGAGATTCTTGTTGGGGTCACCCTCAAGCTCACCGATTATGCGTCGGGTTATAAGCTCCATATCGCTCTTGGAAGAAGTAAAGCCAATAAACGGGCAACTGTATATGAGCGGAGGGCAAGCGATACGGATGTGAACCTCTTTTGCTCCAAGATCGTATAGATCCTGAACGTTGTCAGAAAGCTGAGTGCCTCTTACGATGGAATCATCACAAAGTAAGGCTCTCTGATCATATAGCATAGCACCATTCGGCACGAGCTTCATTTTCGCCACAAGATTTCTACGGCTCTGCTCAGAAGGAGTGAAGCTTCTTGGCCAGGTAGGAGTATATTTTGAAATGCAACGGCGATAGGGTACACCTTTACCGGCAGCATAACCCAATGCCATGCCTACGCCTGAGTCAGGTATACCAGCGGCGCAGTCAACTTCGTTTTCATCGGTCTTGCCCATTTCATAACCCGACTTAAAACGCATGTCTTCTACGTTAGTGCCCTCATAAGTAGAGGTAGGGAATCCGTAGTAAACCCAAAGGAATGAGCAGACCTGCATCTCTTTACCTGCTGCTTTGAGCACTTTTACATCTTCCGGAGTAATCTCAACAATCTCACCGGGTCCGAGGTCGCGGTAGTGCTCATAGCCGAGATTAGGGAAAGCTGTAGATTCTGACGTAACGGCGAAACCTGTGCCATCGGTTTTCTTACCCAAGATCACGGGTGTGCGTCCGAGTTGGTCGCGTGCTGCAATGATGGAATTTTCTGTAAGAATAAGGAGTGAGCATGAACCGTCGATGCGTTTGAACATGTGCTCTATTCCTTCAGTAAAGTTTTTCCCCTTATTTATAAGGAGGGCGATTAGCTCAGTCGGGTTAGTGCGTCCCGAACTTAATTCCCCGAAATGTGCCCCTTCCTCAAGAAGTTCTTTCTCCAGGCGGTCGATATTGCATATCTTTGCAACGGTTACAATAGCGAATTTGCCTAAGTGAGAGTTGAAAACGATAGGTTGCGGGTCGTTGTCGCTGATAACGCCGATACCGATATTCCCTTTGAATTTATCGAGTTCATCCTCGAATTTGGTGCGGAAATAAGTGTTTTCGATACTGTGGATGCTTCGGCAGAACCGATTGTCATCGGCGTCATAAGTAGCCATTCCCGCTCTGCGGGTTCCAAGGTGCGAGTTGTAGTCAACCCCATAAAATAGTTCATTCCGGCAGGCACCCTTAGATGCTGCTCCGAAAAAACCTCCCATAGAAACTAAATTTTGATTAATATGGATGCAAAATTACAAAAAAACATCATAATTTTCAAATATAAAATGAGCCAAAAAAAGTAATAATTCCCTTAAGTCATGACGCTCGGAAGAGGAGCATAAACAATGGTATTTTTGAGATTGAATTGCTTATTGCAGGGAATATTCAATTTTTTTAAGAGAAAAACACGAAAAAATTCCGTATTTATGTCACAAATATGGGGGATTGTGAATTATTTATAAAAATATAGTCATTAAAATTTGGAGATATCAAAATAAATGTATTACCTTTGCAGTGTATTAATGAACTAATACACTGAAATAGGAAAATTGATTGAGAAAATTATTAGAAACCATACATATTTGATATGAATGAGATGATTCGTCTAAACGACGTGAACAAGACTTATGACGGGGCAGTGCCGTTGCACGTGTTGCGTGGGATTAATCTGACAGTTGAGAAAGGTGAACTCGTGTCGATTATGGGCGCTTCAGGCTCAGGAAAATCAACTCTCCTCAATATCCTGGGAATTCTGGACAACTATGATTCCGGTGATTATTATCTGGATGGGACGCTGATTAAGAATCTCAGCGAGAATCAGGCTGCCGATTATCGCAACAGAATGATCGGTTTCGTATTCCAGTCGTTCAATCTCATTAATTATAAGAATGCAGTGGAAAACGTGGCTTTACCACTTTTCTATCAGGGGGTGTCGCGCAAAAAGCGTAATGCGCTTGCCATGGAGCAGCTTGAGCGCATGGCCCTTGCAGACCGCGCTCATCATCTTCCCGGAGAGCTCTCCGGAGGACAGAAGCAACGTGTGGCAATTGCCAGAGCCATGATCACCAATCCTTCCATCATTCTTGCCGATGAACCGACGGGTGCTCTCGACAGTCAGACTTCAAAAGACGTAATGAAGATTTTCAGGGAGCTGAATGAAAACGAGGGCAAGACAATCGTCATAGTCACCCATGATCCGGGTGTGGCTGAACAGACCAACCGGTTGATACGCATATCAGACGGAATAATCGTGCCCGATGGCAAGATTGCCACTCCGCAACTTATCCTTCCTGAAGATATGAAGGACAAGGCTGACAATGATATTGAATTGTGACTTGAGCCATTTGCCAGAATTATTTATCAGACCATTAATCTTGACGAGATATGACTGACCTGATTAATGAAATAATGCAGACGTTGCGCAATAATAAGGTGCGCACGATTCTTACGGGAATAGCCGTGACATGGGGCGTCTTTATGCTGATAGTGCTCTTGGGAGTAGCCAGAGGTGTGACTAATTCCTTTGACAGCAATATGATGGAAGGCAACTCTACGAGGCTTAGGATATTCGGAGGTCGCACTTCTGTGCCATGGGAAGGTAACCGCGAAGGTCGTAGGATCCGACTTGAGGAAAAGGATCTTACGACAGTTCCGAACAATGTGCCTAAATATGTAGAGAGTGTGACTTCACGAATAAACGGTGGTGGCACTATTTCAACTGCTAAGGCCAAGGTAAGCCAATCATATACCGGTGCTTTCCCTTCTATCATAAAGGAATCGATCGGCATAGATGATATAGAAGGGCGTTTCCTGAATCAATTTGATATTGACAACACCCGTAAGGTGGCGGTGCTTCCAAAATATTATGTAAATCAACTTTTCCCTCCTGACGGTAAGGATGCCTTAGGAAAAGAGGTTAATATAAATGGATTGGCTTTTAAGGTTGTGGGTATTTATGAAAGTCAATGGAACCAATCTATCTATATACCTTTCTCTACAGCAAGGCTCATGGCCTCGGATCGAAATGATTTGGGTGAACTGAGTGTGAATCTTAAGAACGTGGCTACAGAGGAAGACGGCAAGGAAGCGGAGAACCTGGTGAAGAATACGCTCGCCAAAAGCCACAAATTTGATCCCAATGACGAGAGCGCAGTCTGGATATCCAATTATTTCACAAATGCTCTGAGTGCCAAAGAGGGTATGCAGGTGCTTGACATCGGGGTCTGGGTTCTTGGCATATTGACACTGCTTACCGGCATCGTGGGCATCAGCAATATCATGTTTGTAAGCGTGAAGGAGCGCACCCATGAGATTGGCATAAGAAGGGCCATTGGTGCTAAACCGCGCAAGATACTTACTCAGATCCTGGCAGAGGCAATTGCGATAACTTTGATTTTCGGTTACGTAGGTATTGTTTTGGGGACTATTGTGACTCAGATAATAGCCAAGTTAGTAGGAAACATGTTGGATAATCCTACGGTGAGCCTATCTATAGCAGTGGAAGTGACCATTGTGCTTGTTGTGGCCGGAGCGGTGGCAGGCCTGTTTCCTGCTTTGAAAGCTTTGAAGGTTAAACCGGTGGAAGCCCTGAGGGATGAGTAGGATAAGAAAAACTATGTATAAATAGAATATAGGTAAGTGACGAGATGAAACTGACAATATTTGACATAGAAAACTGGAAGGAGATCGGAGCCACACTGATGCGAAACAAGACCCGAACATTTCTTACAGGTTTCGGAATTTTCTGGGGCGTGGCGATGCTCGCTCTCCTTACGGGAGGTTCCCGTGGTGGAGAAGACATGCTCAGGCGTATTTTTGCCGGTTTTGCCACTAATACTGCGGGTATAGTTCCATCAAACACCACTTTGCCCTATAAGGGTTACCAGAAAGGTCGCCGGTGGCAGATGGATCTCAGTGATGTGGAAGCTATAAAATATGCTTTCCCTGAACTTGATGCCGTAGTTCCGACTCTACAGAAGTGGGGACAGAGCGTGAAGAAAGGTAAATACAGTTATTCCGGACAGATAGCCGGAGTGACTGAGGAATACACCAAGATTCTCCAGCCTAAGCTCTATGAGGGCCGCTTTGTGAACGAGGCGGATGTGCAGAACGAACGGAAAGTGGCAGTTATCGGAAAGAAAGTAGCCGGTCAGCTCTTTCCCGATGGTGAAAGTCCACTCGGCAAGATGGTTGAGATCGGCGGCACTCCTTATGCTGTGATAGGAGTGGCAGGTGATGTCGGAGAGATACACATCAACGGTAGTGTCGATGAGGGATTGACTATTCCGGCTACTACTTTCCGACGGATGTATGGCTACGGCGATAAGATAGACTTCCTGATGATCACCGGTAAACCGGATGCCAATTTGAGCGAAGTGCTTCCCAGAATACAGACGCTCCTTAGCCGACGTCATGATATTGACCCTTCAGATAAAGGAGCGGTATGGTGCATCAATATTGCTGAAGAGTTTGAGAAAGTTGATAATGTCTTTCTTGGTGTAGATCTGTTGGCTTGGTTCATCGGTCTCTCCACTCTTATTGCCGGCGTGATTGGCATTGGCAATATCATGTGGGTGATAGTGAAGGAACGCACTCAGGAAATTGGTATACGTCGTGCCATAGGAGCAAAACCATCAGATATCATCGTTCAGGTTTTAAGCGAAGGCATGGCATTGACTATTCTCTTCGGACTTGGAGGAATTACTTTCGCTGCTATCATATTGGGAGTGGTGCAGCAAATGACGAATCCGGCGGATGCGGTGAGTGTAGCCAATTTCCAGATGAGTTTCAATGGAGCCATGGCAATTTTAGGAATCTTTGTATTGCTCGGCACATTGGCCGGTATTATTCCATCATTCAAAGCAATGAGAATAAAACCGATAGAAGCTATTAATTCGAAGTAGCAACTATATCTAAAAGACTTAACTGATAATAATAAAAAACAATAATAGGTTATGAAGAAGTTTTTCAAGATTTTTCTGATTGTGGTGATATGCCTCGTATTTATCGGCACATTCGTATTCCTCTATAAGAACTCTATGGGGAAAGAAACCAAATATTCTCTCGCCACTCCTGAGACCGGCACAATCGAGCGTACAACGGTGCTTACCGGCAAAATCGAACCACGTGATGAGATTGAAATTAAGCCTCAGATCTCGGGCATTATCACCGAAATTCTCGTGGAAGCCGGTGATCACGTCAACAATGGCGACATCATAGCGAAGATCAAGGTGATCCCTGAGGAGGCTCAGCTCTCGCAGGCTCAGAACAGAGTTGCGGTTGCCCAGATTTCGCTCAATGAAGCAAAACTGAATTTCGAGCGCACAAAGAAGCTTTATGAAAAGAAATATGAGAGCCGGGAGAAATATGAGACAGATGAAGCGGCTCTTGAACGTGCCCAGCGTGAATATGAGCAGGCCAACGATCAGCTCACTATAGTACGCGACGGCTATTCAGCAGCCAATGCCCAAGGCTCCAACACTCTGGTACGTTCCACAGTGACAGGCATCGTTCTGGAAGTACCCGTTAAAGTCGGTTCTTCAGTCATACAGGCCAACACTTTCAACGACGGCACGACCATTGCTAAGGTGGCTGATATGACAGACCTTATTTTCAAAGGGAAAGTTGACGAAACTGATGTCGACCTTCTGCATGAGGGTCAGCCGGTAAGGATAAGCGTGGGAGCGATAGCAGATTCTGATTTTGCGGCCACAATAGAGAAGATCGCCCCTATGGCGACAGATGACAACGGCACAAATACCTTTGAGGTGAAAGCGGCTTTATCCTCTGCAGATACCGGACGCCTGAGAGCGGGCTACAGTGCGAACGCCAACATCATTCTGGAAAGAGCCGAAAACGTGTTGACTATTGGAGAGGGATTGGTTGAATATTCCGACGGTCAGGCCTATGTGTATGTGCTTACTGACTCAGTAGGCGGCCAGAAGTTTGATAAACGTGAGATCAAGACCGGCCTTTCCGACGGATTGAAAGTGGAAGTGAAAGACTCTTCTATAAATAAGACCACATTGCTTCGTGATAAGGCTCTGAAATAATCATTATTCTGTGCACATAAGAAGTTGAATTAAACAATCTGAGAATCATGACAATCTTATCATCATATAAACGAGGCGGCATTATTGTGGCAATTGGCATAAGCTTGATGGCAGCCATGATCACAGAAAGTAAAGCTGAGACATGGAATTTGACGCAGTGTGTGGATTACGCCATCAAGAATAACATCAGTGTGCGCCAGAGCAATCTGAGAATTGATAATGGAGAACTTGGTGTCACTGAAGCAAAAGACGGTTTCCTTCCGCAAGCGAGTGCTTCAGCATCACAATCCTTCAGTTTCGGCCGAGGTCTCACTTCTGAGAACACCTACGCCAACCGCAACACATCAAGTACCTCCTGGAACATCGGCCTGAGCCTTCCACTCTTTCAGGGCCTGAGAGAATATAAGCGTGTGAAGCTGGCAGAGCTCTCGCTTCAACAATATCTGTGGGAAAGCGGCAGTGCACGGGATAACGTCACGCTCAATGTAATGTCGCAATATCTTCAGGTGCTCTACTGTAAGGAGGTGGTGCGCAGTTCGGAATCACAGGCAGAACTGTCGGCCTATCAGGTTAAGCGCCAGAAAGCCCTTATAGATGCCGGGAAAGTGGCGGAAGCAACTTTATACGATCTGGAAGCAGTAGCCGCTCAGGATAAGCTTCAGGTGGTGACAGCCGGCAATGACCTTCAGACGGCTCTCGTGAATCTTGCAAATCTTCTGCAGTTGCCAACGGCTGCCGGATTTGATGTGGCTCCCCTTGAAGATGCGGATCCTGGGCTTGCATCGGCTGATGATATCTATTCACAGGCCAGCATAATCAACAATTCCTTGCTCAGTGCACGTCAGGCAGTGAAAGTGGCTGACGAGAATATCAGTCTGGCCAAGACAGGCTACATTCCTACTTTGAATTTCAGCGCAGGACTTGGATCAAGCTACTACACTGTGAGTGGTTTCGATAGCGAGAGCTTCGCGAAACAGATGCGGCATAATCTCTCCACTTCACTTGGATTCTCCCTTAACATACCAATATTCGACGCTTTCTCCACAAGAAATTCAATACGGCGTTCGAAACTCCAGAAACTTGATGCCGAATTGGCTCTGGAGCAGAGGGAGACGGATCTCAAGAAGGAGATTCAGCTTGCGTGGTATCAGGCGAAAGGTTCAAGAGAAAGATTCCTTACTTCTGAAGAAACTCTTGAAAAGACACGCTTATCGTTTGAATCCACAAGGGAAAGATTTGATCTCGGAAGAGCAACTCAAGCTGACTACGAACAGGCAAAAAATAATCTCTTCAAGACTGAGATAGCTTTGATTCAGGCTCATTATGAATACCTGCTCCGGACAAGAATACTCAAATTCTATCAGACAAACCAATATTGAGCTTCGAGTTTTTCCAGAAAATTTAATCGACGCAGAGATTCTGGAAAGATTAACCTCACGTTTATGGGTAATTGTTAGAAGTGAGTTATAATAAAGAATGGGATAATAGTGTTATAATAAGTGTAGACCCTCTGCATCTTTCGGGATGCGGAGGGCATACTCATGTTAATACATAGAGATTACCAATGAAAGATAATTCACAAAATATAGAACAAACACTCCATAAGCAAGAGGAAAGAAGACTCTCCGATGTCTTGCCGGATGAAGGGGCGGCCTCAGCCCGGGCTATCAGACGAGTAGTGAAGATAGGCTGTGTGGTCAATGCCTTGCTGATGTGCTTGAAATTGGGCGCAGGATATTTTGGACATAGCGATGCTCTGGTAGCCGACGGTTTCCATTCGCTCAACGATCTTGCAGCCGACATTATAATGCTCGTGTTTGTAGGGATAAGCTATAAGGCTGCCGACAGCCGTTATTCCTATGGTTACGGTAAATTCGAAACGTTTTCTTCGTTCCTCATCTCAACGTTCCTTATCATCATCGGATGCACAATTGCGTATGAGGCCGTTGAATCAATCGTGGGATACCTCCATGGTGAGGAACTTGATCAACCGGATATATGGACTGTGATAGCCGTGCTTGTGGCAATGTGTTGCAAGGAAGGACTTTTCAGGTTTTATTCGTATGCAGGCAAGAAGGAGAACAGCACAGCCCTTGTGGCTAATGCATGGCACCACCGCAGCGATGCCATGGCCTCGATCGCTACTTTGATAGGTGTGACATTTTCACATTTCTTCGGTCCTGCTTTCAGGGTGCTTGATCCGATAGCGTCATTTGTGATTGCAGTGTTCATCCTTGTTCCGGCTGTACGGCTTTTCCGCCCGGCGTTTTTTGAGTTGATGGAACGCTCGCTTCCGGAGGCGGATGTTGAGAAAGCCCGGAAGGCTATTGAAAGTGTACCGGGCGTTGATGACATAGCATATCTCCGCACACGTCGCGTTGGTCATCATCTTGTTTTTGATGCCGGAATTAATATCTCTTCTGCCCAGACTGTGGCGGAAGGAAGAAAGATAGTCAAAGAGATAGAAGCAAAACTTAAAGAGGCGTTCTGCCCGCACATAATAGTTTCTGTACATATTGTTTAATTCTAACATTTATTATCATGAAAAAGGAAATGAAGGAGGCTATCAAGCCCTGGCTTGAGATGCTTGCCGAAACAGAGTCTATTCCGGAGAACATCGTAGCTCTCGACCTCGGTATGTTTGAAACCGATGGCGGTTATGCCATGTATATCTGTGGCGGAACAGAGTATGATGAAGAGGATCCCGATTGGGCTTGTGACCCGGAGTATATGCCTGAAGACAAATATCTAATGCTCACGGGAGAGGGATATGAAGACATGGATTGGGAAGAATTCCTGAACGGTGCAGAGGAATCAATCAAAGAAATTCTTGCAGAAGATAAAGGCCCGATCACGGACTATATCGGTGACCGAATCGTCACGACAGGTTTTGACGACGGCGATCTGATCCGAATCAAATAATGAAGAAAATATTCCTTACCGGGGCAACCGGCGTGATGGGTATGAAAGGTATGCAGGAGATTCTCAGGCTCAGAGATAGAGGTGAGGATCTCCTGCTTACAGTGCTTGCGCGAAAAAGCAAGACCAATGAGAAAAAGCTCGCACCTTATATTGAAAAAGGTGTGGAGGTGATATGGGGTGACCTTCTTGATCCGGCTGCAATAGGAAAGGGAGTAGGAGATTCTGATATCGTGCTTCATGTCGGTGGCATGGTGAGTCCGGCAGCCGATTGGGAGCCGGAGAAGACGTATCGTGTCAATACCGAGTCGATGAGGCTTATTACAGAAGCAGCTCTAAAAAAAGAAGCGGAAGGGAAATCGGTAAGGGTGGTTTATATCGGGAGCGTCGCCCAATATGGCAACCGTCCATATCCACATCATTGGGGACGAAGTGGTGACCCGATATGCAGCGCAACCTTTGACAAATATGCGCTTTCCAAAATAGAAGCTGAACGGATCCTTTCGGAATCAGGATTGAAGGAATGGGTTTCGATACGACAGACGAGTATTGTGCATGCCGGACTTTTGGGTAAGGCTGACAACCCGGTTGCTTTTCATGTGCCTATGGCCAATGGACTGGAATGGGTGACTGATGATGATTCCGGAAGACTTCTCGCAGCTTTGTGCAGGGATAATCTTCCGGAAGAATTCTGGAGAAACTATTACAATGTCGGAGGCGGCGAGAGCTACAGGATGAGCAATTATGAATTTATGAAAGCCACTCTTGAAGCTGTAGGTTGTCCGCCTCCTGAAAGTGTGTTTGAATTGAACTGGTTCGCTACCCGCAATTTTCATGGAATGTATTTCCTCGATTCACAAAAGCTCGACGATTATCTTAATTTCCGGAATGGAGAATCGTTTGGGGAATACATTGCATGCCTCAAGAAAAATCTGCCGTTTTATTATCGTTTAGCGCCATTGGCCCCTGCATTCATAATAAAGATGGTGATGGGCATGGTGGCAGACAAGGAGAAACTCGGCACCAGAAGATGGATACGCGACAGAAATATGCCCAGGATTGAGGCTGCCTATGGAAGCCTTACGGCCTATGAACTGATACCTGATTGGCCCGATTTTCATCTTCCTCCTTTGCAAGATAAGCAACCGCCGCTTTCACACGGCTATGATGAGACTAAACCAATAAAAGATCTGACTTATGGCGATCTCAGGAAAGCTGCTGAATTCAGAGGCGGAGTTTTAGAATCTTCTGCCCCAGATGGCCAGTCGATTGATGATTTTGATAAAGCATTGGTTTGGAAATGCGGTGAAGGGCATTGTTTCCGGCTCACTCCAAGGACTGTGCTCAAAGGGGGACATTGGTGTCCTGAATGTCTGAAAGCTATGGAAAGTGATCCGAAAGAATTTGAACGGCTTGCACGAAAAAGTCCTTTCATGCGTCAGTTATTGCGAAATTAAAGGCCGGAAGAATAGAGAGATTAGAGTCAGTGAGATCATTTAATTTACATATCAGAATGAGAAAATCCTTTGGTGGAGTAGCAATTGGTGTGGTGTTTACGACGATGTCAGCATTTGCAGCAGGGCATGAATCAATGGGGAGTGTAATGCTCCAGCCAACTGAGGATGTAACACTCCAACCCACAGGGATTGACACGACTGCCTACAAAACCCGTCAGCTTGACAGCATTGTTGTGACTACGACATCAGCCCGGCAAAGGATGGACCGTATCAGCCTTGGCACTGAGAATCTTGATCTGACAACTCTTGCCAAGATGCCTGTGCTTTTCGGAGAGAAAGACGTGATAAAGTCTCTTGCTTTGCTTCCGGGCGTACATGCAGAGGGCGATGGTGGAGGTGGTTTTGAAGTGAGGGGTGGCACGGCATCCCAAAATTTGATATTGACAGACGGAATCACACTTTATAATCCATCGCATGTGATGGGAATATTCTCCACCTTCAATGACGATGCTTTAGGAACGGCTACCCTCCATAAAGGACCTGTTCCAGCCGGTTTCGGAGGCGCTACTTCCTCAGTGCTTGAGACAACGTTGGCACCGGGCAATATGCGGCATTTTCATGGCGTGGCTTCAATTGGGATTCTCGCGGCAAAGGCTATGGTTGAAGGGCCTATCGTGAAAGAAAAGTTATCGTTTGCCGTTTCGGCCCGTCGTTCGTATGTAGATGCATTCTTGCAGATGGTTCCTAAATATCGCAGCACCGTCATGAACTTCTATGATATAACGGCAAAGGTGAGATGGCGTCCACGGAAAGGAGATTATCTCGACCTCTCCATTATGACCGGCCATGACAATATGGCCATCAAACGTCTCATGGGTTTATATTGGGGCAATACCGGAGTCTCACTCAACTGGTTGACACGAAGAGGGGAGAGGTGGACACTTCAGACTACCGGAGCTTATACTGATTATTCTCCAAAGATGACGATGTCGATGATGAACCTTGATCAGACTCTGAAAGAATACGTACACAATGCAGCGATCAACGAGATGGTGACATTCCGTGACGGAGAGAACCAAAAGATAGAATTCGGCTTGCGCTCTGAGCTGTTGCGAGTGAAATCGGCGGAGATTGAGGTAGTGGGTAACCGAGAAAGAGACATTCGGTCAGGCTGGCAGAATGCTCTCTGGGCGAATTATGAAAATGAGTTTGCATCCGGATTTGCGGTTTCGGGAGGCTTAAGGTTAAGTCTTTTCTCAGCTCTCTCGGGAAAAAAGATGCATGAATTCGTGTCGTCAAGTGAGGAGGCACCGGATTTCTCGGCACGCACTTATACCTCGCTCGAACCGCGGATCAGCCTGAAATATAGTTTTTCGGCGCTTCATAATGTGAAGGCTGGATTCAGCATGACTTCTCAGAATCTTCATTCCATTCGCTCAAGCTCCACGAGTTTTCCATTTGATCGCTATGCCTTGACATCCGCTACAGTAAAACCGGAATACGCCACTCAATATGGAGTTGGTTATTCGGGCTCTACCGAGGAGGGAACCTTCGACTGGTCGGCTGAAGTCTATTATAAAAACATGCGTAACGTCTACGATTTTCAAGACGGCCGAACGATGTTTTCCCGGATCAATCTTGAAAGCATAATATCAGGAGGTAAGGGTAGAAGCTATGGAGCTGAATTCATGATACGTAAAAATACCGGCCCGCTAACCGGCTGGATCTCTTATACTCTATCCAAGACACAAACTAAGATTGCGGGAATTAATAATGGGAGATGGTATGACGCAACAAATGATAGGACTCATGATCTTTGTGTGGCTGCTGTCTACACCACTGAAGGTAAATGGTCGTTTTCCGGCAGCTGGACTTACAGTTCCGGTCAACCCCTGACAGCTCCCGATGTGAAGTATGAACTTGATGGCATAACATATTACTACTATTCGGAGCGGAACGGCTATCGCACTCCTCCAACACATCGTCTTGACCTCTCGGCTTTATATACTAAGAAAGGCAGAAAAACCACAACCCAATGGGCCTTCGGAGTGTATAACGCCTATTGCCGCTACAATCCTTACATTATTTATTTTGAAGATGATCCTTCCAAGCCTTCCGGCACAAGAGCCGTACAGAGAGCTTTGTTCGGACTTGTGCCATCCGTGAGCTACACATTGGAATTTTAGTCGTAGATATTAATCCAAGAAACTAATGAAACGTAAAGATCTTATCAAAACAGTGGCTGCCGCAGCGATGATTTGTAGCGGATGCGAGAAAGATTTGGACATTGATTATAAAGATATAGCTCCGATAGTGGTGATCGAAGGTGCCCTGACTCAGGACGGAACCAAGGTCAAGATCATGTACACCACCCCTATGGATGAACCTATGGAT
>CAZUNU010000030.1:0-9889 GCA_964622105.1 uncultured Sangeribacter sp.
CGGTGATAATGAACATCACCCCCGACCATATGGACCGCTACGACCATAAGATGGAGAATTACGTGGCCGCCAAGTTCCGCATCCTCCAGAACCAGACCAAGGATGACTACTTCGTCTACTGGCAGGACGATCCCATCATACGCCGCCAGATAGAGCAGGTGCAGAGCGAGGCCCTGCAGCTCCCCTTCGGCATGGAGAGGGAGGATGGGAGCGCCGCATGGGTGGAGAACGGCATCGTTCATTTCGCCACTCCGGGCGAAGTCTGGGAAGTGCCCCGCGACCGTCTCGCACTCCCGGGACTCCATAATCTCTACAACTCGATGGCAGCCGGCATCTCGGCTTCAGTGCTCAAGATCCGCAAGGAGAACATACGCGAGGCTCTGGAAGACTTCGAGGCCGTGGAGCACCGTCTGGAATACGTGGCTACAGTGGATGGCGTGCGCTACGTCAACGACAGCAAAGCCACCAATGTAAACTCCACATGGTATGCCCTTGAGAGCATGACCAC
This sequence comes from uncultured Sangeribacter sp., assembly GCA_964622105.1. Lineage (GTDB taxonomy): Bacteria > Bacteroidota > Bacteroidia > Bacteroidales > Muribaculaceae > Lepagella. The sequence goes on from CAZUNU010000030.1 coordinate 509, forward strand.
TCCCACGGTGCTCATTCTCGGCGGCAAAGACAAGGGCAACGACTATTCAGAAATCGAGCCTCTGGTGAAGGAGAAAGTGAAAGCTATTGTCTGCATGGGCCTCCACAACGAGAAACTTCTCGAATTCTTCACCGGGAAGGTGCCCGTGATAGCCGACACCCACTCGCTCGATGACGCCCTCGCTGAATGTCGGCGGCTGGCAAAGGATGGCGACACGGTGCTCCTCTCCCCATGCTGCGCAAGCTTCGACCTCTTCAAAAGCTACGAAGACCGTGGCGACAAGTTCAAGGCAGCCGTCAAGGCAATGCTCTGAGCGCCGCACCTGCACGATACTTTAACATAAACTCTCTCAATCAAACCCTAACAAAGTGACAAACGACCGAATGGCTCCCTCAGATGGAGTGACAATCAAAAACACGATCGACGGAGTGGCCGTAGAGCCCCCCGCCAAAGCCAAACCCAAGCGCACCGAAACGCGTCCGCAGAAATCCGATCCCTATCTCTGGGGCATCTACATAATGCTTCTCGTAGCCTCCGTAATCGAGCTCTTCTCGGCATCCAGTTCGGAGGTGTCGGGGGCGAATGTGTATATGCCGCTAATACGCCATGCCATATTCCTCGTGCTTGGCCTCGGAATCGTGCTTGCTTTCCAGAATATTCACTACGGCTACTTCAGCCGCCTCGCATGGTTCTGTGCAGTGGTATCGTTGGGATTGCTGCTGCTCTCCAACTTCATCGGTGTGGAGATCAACGGCGCCCAGAGAGCCATACGCATAGCAGGATTTACGCTTCAGCCGCCGGAGATAGTCAAGCTCACGGTGGTGGTGGTGCTCGCGCGCATCCTCGGCCAGCATCAGGAAGTGAGGGGAGTCACCACGCAGGGTGTGATACAGGCCGCCGGAGTGGTGGTGCTTTTCGGTGCGTTGCTCTGGAAGAATGGTCTCACCAATACTATCCTCCTTTTCGGAGTGAGCCTCTCGATGTTTCTCATCGGCGGCATGAAATGGAAAAAATTCGGCATGGTGCTGCTCGTGTATGCCATATGCGGAGGCGCGCTGTATGCCCTCAAATATACAGGCAACTCCTCTACCGGGGAATTCGAGAAAGTTGGCCAGACCACCGGCGTGACCTCCCAGGCCGATGACGGACGAGCCGACACCCACAAAGGGCGTATCGCACGCTTCCTCGCAGGTGTAAGCCCTGAGGACCCTATCAATGATGAGAACCGTCAGGTGATCTTCGCCAAGATCTCACAGGCCAACGGTGGCCTCGTGGGGCAAGGCCCGGGTAACTCGCGTGAGAGCGCCCGTCTGCCTCTCGCCTTCTCCGACTATATCTTCTCCATCATCGTGGAAGACACCGGATTCATCGGAGGGCTCTTCCTGCTGATACTCTATCTCACCCTCCTGGCGCGGGCCGGACGCATAGCCTACATGTGCCGGCGGGCCTTTCCGGCCTTCCTCATCATGGGCTGCGCGGTGCTGATAGTGTTCCAGGCTCTTGTGCATATGGCCATCGTCACGGGGCTCTTCCCTGTGAGCGGCCAGCCATTGCCATTCATCTCGAAAGGAGGAACCTCAATACTCGTCATGTCGGCGGCATTGGGCATAATGCTCTCCGTGAGCCGTTATGCCGTCACCACTGGCGATAAGAAACAGATAAAAGCCGAACTGAAGGAATTGCCTGAAGGGATGCAGGCAGCCAACTTCTCCAATCAATCGCAAAAGAAATGACCAGACAGCAAGAATCTCCCGACGGCTCCACAGATGCGGGCCGTAGATTGAAAGTAGTGATCAGCGGCGGCGGCACGGGCGGCCATATCTTCCCCGCCCTATCCATAGCCGATGTCCTGCGCCGGCGCCTGAATGCCGATATCCTTTTCGTAGGAGCCGAAAACCGTATGGAGATGACCCGTGTGCCCGAAGCCGGATATGAGATCATCGGTCTACCCGTGGCCGGATTCGACCGTAAGCGCATATGGCGCAACTTCGACGTGCTCATCAAGCTTTTCAAGAGTCTGCGTCTGGCCCGGAAGATAATCCGCGATTTCAAGCCCGACATTGCCATAGGCGTAGGCGGATATGCCTCCGGTCCCATTCTCAAGGCGGCCCAGAAAGCCGGAATACCCACACTCCTGCAGGAACAGAATTCTTATGCAGGAGTCACCAACAAGCTTCTCGGCGAGAAGGCCGGACGCATCTGCGTGGCCTACGACAACATGGATAAATTCTTCCCTGCCGATAAGATTGTGAAAACCGGAAACCCCATCAGGAAAAATCTTCTTGAAGACCATATGACCACTGCCCAGGCTCGTGAATCATTTGGCCTCGATCCGGAACGTCCTACACTGCTCGTTGTGGGAGGCAGCCTCGGCGCGCTCACCATCAACGAGAGCCTTGAGGCAGGAATAGGTCGTCTGGCCGACAAGGGCATCCAGGTGATATGGCAGACGGGCAAGAATTTCGGCAACCGTGGCCCATTGGCAGTAAAAGGGAGAAAAGGCATCGTGGTCACCCCATTCATCTCCAACATGGCGGCGGCATACAAAGCGGCAGATCTGGTGATCGGACGCGCCGGCGCCGGATCAATTTCGGAATTCCAGGCTCTCGGCAAACCGGTGATACTTGTCCCCTCCCCCAATGTAGCGGAGGATCATCAGACCCACAACGCCCGTGCCTTGTCAGACATAGGAGCGGCCGTGCTCGTGCCGGATGCCGAGGCTCGCCAGACGCTCATCGACGAGGCCATAAAGCTTATGGACGATGAGAAAGCCCGCACAGCCATGAGCGACAAAATAAAACAGATGGCTATCACCGACAGCGATTCAAGAATCGCCGATGAAGTATGCAGGCTACTTAACTTAAAGCAATGAACAACACAATTACCGGACATCCCTCCGACGCTCCATTCTCCAACCTCTACTTCGTAGGGGCCGGAGGCATCGGGATGGCCAACCTGGAGCGATATTTCCTCAGCAAAGGCCACCAAGTGGCCGGATATGACCGTACACCATCCGCACTCACCGATGCTCTCACGAAAGAGGGCGTGGAGATCACTTTCACCGACTCCCCGGAGGAAATTCCGGAGAGATTTCGTGACGCGGCCACAACACTCGTGGTCTACACTCCGGCTGTGCCCGCCGACAGCCCGATCCTCACATGGTTCCGCCAGAACGGTTTTGAGGTGGTGAAGCGTGCCGCTTTGCTCGGAAAGATCACGCGCTCCACCTCCGCAATCTGCATAGCCGGATCTCATGGCAAGACCACCACCTGCTCCATGACTGCCAACATCCTGCGCGAATCGGCCGTAGGTTGCAACGCTTTCTTAGGCGGCATACTCCGCAACACCGGCAGCAACCTCGTGATATGCGAGGATTCGGAATGGTCAGTGATAGAGGCTGACGAATACGACCGTTCATTCCATCAGCTCTCCCCGACGATAGCGGTAGTGACATCCACCGACCCGGATCATCTCGACATATATGGCGATGAGGAGGGGTATCTTGAAGGCTTCTCTCACTTCACATCCCTAATACGGCCGGGGGGTCTGCTTCTCCTCCACACGGGGCTCAAACTGCATCCGGCCACACAACCCGGAGTGACCATTCAGACCTACAGCGGCCATGAAGAGGGCGACTGGCATGCCGAAGCCATCACATTCGGCGAGGGTACGCTCAGTTTCACTCTTGTCGGACCCGACACACGTATCACCGATATCCGCCTGGGTGTGCCCGTGGAGATCAATATCGACAATGCAGTGGCCGCGGCAGCCGCTTCACTCACGGCAGGAGCCACGGCCGACGACGTGCGCAGGGGCCTCGCCACATTCCGCGGAGCCAAGCGCCGTTTCGAGATTATCCGCGACGGCAAGGAGGGAGGCACAGTGCTCATCGATGACTATGCCCACAGCCCCAACGAAGTGGCGGCATCCATCAGATCTGTGAGGAAGCTCTATCCCGGGCGGCGTATCTCCGTTATCTTCCAGCCACATCTCTACACGCGCACCCGCGACTTCGCTGACGATTTCGCACGTGCCCTCTCGGAAGCCGACGAAGTCATAATGCCGGAAATCTATCCCGCACGCGAGTTGCCGATAGAGGGTGTGACCACTCATATCATTCTCGACAAGGTTTCGGCTGTAAATAAATGTTATTGTGAGCGAAAAGATTTGCTAAATCTGATAAAAAATAGTAATTTTGAAATCTTGATGACGTTAGGTGCAGCCGACATTGACCGGCTGTTGCCCGACATCAGTAACATATTAGACCACCGGTAAGCACCGCCACCATGCGCAAGACAATCTTTAAATGGTTGATACTCACCTCTCTGTTTGCATATATCGCCTGCATGACGATATGGGCGCGCGGGGAGGCGGCGAAGCTTAGGTGCACCGGTATCGAAGTGAAAATCGAATCGGCCGGCAAAGCCGAATCGGTCACGGTGAATGGTGTGAGGGAGGAATTGGCAAAATTTCCAAAAAAAATTGTCGGCACTCCCGTCAACGCGCTCAACACCCGCGAGATCGAGCATTACCTCAGTGCATACTCGAATTTCGAGGATGTGGAGTGTTCCATATCCACCGCCGGAAAACTGAAAGTGGAGATCATTCCGATGATTCCGGAGCTGAGGGTGTTTGAAGGGGAATCGAGCTATTACATCAACAAAGACGGCAAGAGAATCGAGTCGAAACCCAATTTCTTTGTAGACGTGCCGGTAGTGACCGGTAATTTCACCCCCTCCTTCACTCCGCGTAATCTGATCGGACTCTCACGGTTCATACAGAGCGATCCGGTGATGCGCCATCTTGTAGGCATGATCGAGGTGAGAGACCCGGACAACATCATACTCGTGCCGCGTATTCACGGCCATGTGATCAACTTCGGTGACACCGCCAACATGGTTGAGAAACGTCAGGCCCTGCTGACGATGTACCGCAAGGTGATGCCCTACAAGGGCTGGAACATGTATGACACCATTTCGGTGAAATTCCGCCATCAGATCGTGGCCACCAGGCGCGACAAGACCCGCAACCTCCATTCCCTTCCCGTGGAAGAGGAGGTGGACCCGGAGGAGGCAACCCTTCCGGAAGTGGCTACAGTCGAAGCCGGCGGATAAAGAGAACGGGGCTCACGCCCGAAAACGAAAACAGCATAAACACACACCCATGAGTGAGGAGAGATATATAGCAGCCATTGAGATAAGCAGCTCTAAGATTCTGGGAGCTGTCGGTAAGACCACCGGCGAGGGTCAGCTTCAGGTGATTGCCATAGAGCAAGACAAGGAGACTGACGGGGTGCGCTACGGCATTATCCAGAATCTGGAAGACACTTCCCTGAGAGTGGCACGAGTGATCGACCGGCTGCAGAAGCGCGCCGGTGTGGCGCCACGACTGATCAAAGGGGTGTTCGTGGGTCTGTCGGGAAGAAGCTTGAAAAGCATCCCGACAACAGTATCGATCAATCTCCCTGACGACACTGAAATAACCGACGAGATCCTCGATCGTCTCAAAAAAGATGCAATTCACACGGCCATCGACAGCTCCCTGGAGGTGACCGACGCCGTGCCCAGAATATATAAAGTCGGTAAAACCGAGACCACCACTCCGAAAGGCACTGTGGGCAACCGCATACAGGCCACCTTCGACCTTATCGTGTGCCGCCCGGAGATGAAACGGAATCTGGAACGTACAATCCACGACAAACTCGGCATACGGGTGGAGGGCTACATTGTCACCGCCCTCGCCACGGGCCATCTTCTGCTCACCTCAGAAGAAAAAAGGCTCGGCTGCATGCTCGTGGATATGGGCGCGGAGACCACCACGGTGACCATCTATTCCAAAGGATGCCTCCGGTATTTCGCCACCCTTCCTCTGGGCGGACGCAACATCACACGCGACCTTCAGTCGCTCGGGATTCTTGAGGAGAATGCCGAAGACATAAAGAAGACTTCAGGCAATGCCATAGCTCCGGAGTTCCCCTCCACGCTCAATATCGACGGCGTGAAGATGTCAGACGTAAGCAACCTTCTTGTGGCCAGGGCCGAGGAGATTCTGGCCAATGTGGTGGAGCAAGTGGAATATTCCGGCCTCAAGGATGGAGATCTGCCCAGTAAGGTGATTACCATCGGCGGCGGATCACGCCTTCAGAACATCAACGAACTCCTCTCATCGCAGATCAACCTTCCCGTGGTGCGCGGCAGGATGCCCAAATACGTGGTGATCGACGACCCGAAGGCCGTCACGGGCGATGTTGAGGAAGTGGTGAGCGTGCTCTACGTAGGCGCCACCCACAGGAAACACCAGTGTCTTGAAGAACCCTCACGCGAGGAGCTCCCCGTAACCAATAGCACGGAGCTGCCGCCTCCACCGGACGATCCGGAAGTGAATGAGGAGCCCGACGATGAGCGTCCGGCGAAGGCCAACCGCTGGATGAACCGTCTGAAAGTCAAGATCTCCAACATATTCAGCGCTCCTGAAGACGAGTCTGATATTCTCGAATAAACCTCTCTACCCTCTTAATACAATTCTTCCCGATGGATGACAATCAAATATATAATTTAGCCGACGATCCTGTCTTCTTTGAGGACCCCAACGCCTCTATCATAAAGGTGATAGGAGTAGGCGGCGGCGGCGGAAACGCCGTAAACTACATGTTCAAGCAAGACATCCCGAATGTCAATTTCGTGGTCTGCAACACTGATAAGCAGCACCTCGATATGTCGCCTGTGCCGACCCGCCTGCTCCTGGGCTGGGACATCACACATGGCCGCGGTGCGGGCAACAATCCGGATGTAGGACGCAATTGTGCCGAAGCCAGTGAGGAAGATATACGCCAGCTCTTCAGCGACGGCACAGAGATGGTGTTCATAACCGCCGGTATGGGAGGCGGAACAGGCACCGGGGCGGCTCCTGTGATAGCAAGGCTCGCCAAAGACGCAGGAATGCTCACGATAGGCATCGTGACTGTCCCCTTCCTCTTCGAGGGCCAGAAGAAGATACTCAAGGCTCTTGACGGCGCCCATGAGATGCAGGCGCATGTAGATGCGCTTCTGGTGATCAACAACGAGAACCTCATCGAGCTCTACAAAGACCTCAACTTCTTCAACGCCTTCGAGAAGGCCGACGACACCCTGGCCAACGCCGCACGAAGCATCTCCGACATTATCTCGGAACGCTGCTACATCAACGTCGATTTCCAGGACGTGAAGACCACTCTTAAAGACAGCGGCACGGCCATCATAGCCACAGCCTACGGCGAAGGTGAGCACCGTATCTCCGATGCCATCCATAACGCGCTCCATTCGCCTCTTCTGAAGACCCACGACATAAAGACCTCACGACGCCTTCTCTTCAAATTCACCTGCTGGAAGGATTCCGACAATCCTCTCCGGGCCGAAGAGATCGCGGAGATCACCCAGTTCACCTCACAGCTTCCTGTGAGCATCGACGTGAAATGGGGTATCGGCGACGACCCGACCATGGGCGACCGCGTGAAGATAACCGTGCTCGCTTCCGGATTCGATGTCACTATAGATGAGAGCAAAGCCGTGAAAGGTAAAAACGATATCGTTTTCGAGACACAGGATGATGCAAGACAGCAGGAGCAGCTGAACAAGGATGAGATGAACGAGCGTATCGCTGAGGTGTATGGCACTGACAAGCTGAGCAAACAGCGCCGCAACACCGCACGCCTCAAATACGCAGTGCTCAAGCCCTCGCAGTTTGACGACCACGAGGTGATAGCCCTCATCGAGAAATCTCCCACCTACAACCGCGACCCGAGATTCAATGATGAGCTCAAGAAGATCTCGGAGCATAACTCTGATTTCTTCGGTGATTCCGACCATAGTCACCGCAGCGGCGACACTATCTCATTCTGACAATACAAACATTAACCAAGAAACCAATTATACCATGCGGCGTTGCCTCGGCCGGCCGCACAATCTATTACAACGAGAAGATGGAAACTAAATTCCAGATGGTGGCCAAAACATTTCAGGGCCTGGAGGATATTCTCCGCGATGAGCTTATTGCACTTGGAGCCGAGAATGTGGAACTCGGAACACGAATGGTGACCTTCGAGGGCGACCAGGAACTCATGTACCGTGCCAATCTCTGCCTCAGAACCGCTCTGCGTATTCTGAAGCCGATCGTGAAATTCACAGCCGACTCCACCGATGAACTGTATGACTATGTGAGGGAACTCGACTGGGAGCAGTTCATGACCGCCGACTCCACTTTCTCCATCGATTCGACGGTAAACAGTGCGGAATTCAACCACTCCAAATTTGTGACGTACAGGGTCAAGGATGCCATTGCCGACCATTTCAACGACAAGTATGGCCGCCGTCCCTCCATACGCCTCTCCGGAGCCGATGTGCAGCTCAACGTGCATATCGCCGACAATCGCGTCACCATATCACTCGACTCAAGCGGCGAGCCTCTCTCCAAACGTGGCTACCGCACTGAGCAGACTGAAGCGCCTATCAACGAAGTGCTCGCCGCCGGCATCATAATGAAGACAGGCTGGCGCGGCGACAGCGATTTCGTGGATCCGATGTGCGGCTCGGGAACATTCCTGATCGAGGCCGCTCTCATAGCCGCCAACATCAACCCCGGCATCTACCGCGAGAGCTTCGCTTTCGAGAAATGGCCTGACTTCAATCAGGATCTTTTCGAAGAAATATATAACGACGATTCTCAGGAACGTGAGTTTGCCTATAAGATCTACGGCGGCGACCTTTCTCCGGAGGCTGTCACCATCGCACGCAAGAACGTGAAGTCGGCGCGCGTCGACGACATGGTGGAGATACAGTGCAAATCCGTAACTGAATGGACCGACAATGCACCGGAAGGAATTCTTGTCACCAACCCGCCATATGGCGAGCGTCTGAAACCGGAGAATATCAACGCCCTCTATAAGTCTATCGGCTCCACGCTGAAGAATTATTTCAAGGGCTGGCATGCCTGGATAATCGGCTACCGCGACGAGCAGTTTGCCGAGATAGGTCTGAAGCCCTCCGTGAAGATTCCTCTCCACAACGGCAGCCTTGAGTGCAGCCTGCGCGAATACGTGCTTTTCGATGGGAAATACTCTGAGTTCCGTGCCGAGGGAGGTTCCGTAGGAAATTCAGCCGCCAAGAAAGATGTGGGTCCGAAAAAAGTGCGCCATATTTCAGACGACGACTGGGAGAAGCAGGCCCGTAAGTTCAACAGCGGAAAAGGCATAACCGACGACCGCAAGAAAAAGAAATCATTCAACCGCGACGACAAGAAGCGCAGCTTTGATTCCGCTCCTCAGAAAGGAGGGTTTGACGGTTATGATGATGACAACGATATGGAGTTCACTCCGCGTGCAACAAGCCGTCCGGCTCCAAAGAGCGA
>CAZUNU010000030.1:9989-17168 GCA_964622105.1 uncultured Sangeribacter sp.
ACAACGATATGGAGTTCACTCCGCGTGCAACAAGCCGTCCGGCTCCAAAGAGCGACCGCGGCGACCGTCCCGGTTTCAAGAATGACCGCGGCGACCGTCCCGGCTTCAAGAGTGACCGCGGCGACCGTCCCGGCTTCAAGAATGACCGCGGCGACCGTCCCGGTTTCAAGAATGACCGCGGCGACCGTCCAGGTTTCAAGAGCGAACGTAAACCTTACGTGCCCGGAAGCGGACGAGGTCCACGTCTTCCTGAAGAGGACGCTGAAATCATCAACACCGTACACATGCGTTCACGCAAAGGCTGGAAAAAATGAGATACCAGGGAATAGGTAAAAGAGGTCTCGCAATCTCCATCATAATAATGGCTGCGATGTGCGTGGCCTCTTTCCTTTTTGCCCCGGCCACACGTCTCTCCGGCGAATCCGGCATCTGTCTCCCCTCTCCTAACCTGTGGGAGATACCCTCGTTATGGTCATGGGGAATCAATACCTTCCTGTTGGGGGCCATCGCAGGCGCCTCATTCCTCCTCAACCGGCATTTCAATTTCATTCGTTCCACTGAGCCGGTGCTTCCGGCCATGTTTCTCGTGCTCGCGGCATCAAATCCTTGGAACGACAGTCATCTCTCAGCCTCCACGATAATCTGTGCGGTCATCCTTCTTTGTCTTGCGGTGCTTTTCGGATGCTACCGCAAGCAGAATGCCACTCAGGAAATCTTCATCATCGCCACTTTCCTCTCCGTAGGTTCGATGTGCCAGTATGCGTTCCTGCCATTCGTGATTCCTATTGTGGCTGCCGCGATCATCATGAAGGCTTTCCGCATAAAGGAGTTCTGCGCCCTTCTCATGGGGCTTATCGCGCCCTACTGGGTAGGCATCGGTCTGGGGCTGATCCCTCTTGAGAATTTCACATTCCCTCAGATAAGCAACCTCTTCGCCGGCTATGCCACTCCGCCTGATCTGGTGGTGCTGATGCTCAGCGTGGGCATCGCAGCTTTCTTCGGACTAATTCTCGGCTTCAACAACAGTATCAAGCTTTATGCCGGCAATTCAAGGGTGAATGCCCTCAATATGTCGATAAGCCTTGTGGGCCTGATGAGCATCATCTGCGTGATCATAGATTTCTCCAACATGATGGCTTATCTCACCACTCTCTATTTCACTGTGGCGGTGCAGGTGGCCAATCTGTGCGCTCTCTGGACCATCCGCCGGGAATGGATTATCGGGCTGGTGCCTGCAGTAATCTACATCATCTTCTTCCTGATAATGGTGTTTCCCTGAAAAATAATGGTGGGTTTTCCCTGAAATCAATCCTTCACCATCGTAATGAAATTTATAGTTGATAATAAAATACCCTTCATAAAAGGACGTCTCGAAAAGATCGGCGAAGTGGTCTACGCAGATCCGGCCGGTTTCACACCGGAGCTCGTGAAAGATGCCGACGCACTGATCATACGCACGCGCACCCATTGCAATGAGGCATTGCTTGGCGATTCAAAGGTGAGCCTTATCGCCACCGCCACTATCGGCACCGACCATATCGACATCCCCTGGTGTGAGAGCCACGGCATAACAGTGGAGAATGCCGCCGGCTGCAATGCTCCCGGTGTGGCTCAATATGTATGGTCTTCTCTTCTAAGGAATGGTTTTGATCCGGAACGCCATACCCTTGCTGTGGTAGGCAAAGGCCATATAGGCACAATTGTGGCCGATTGGGGACGCCGGTTAGGAGCACGCGTGATTGTTTGCGACCCTCCCCGCGCCCGGATGGGATATGCTGACGAGGAATATATCCCGCTGGAAGATGCATTGCGTCAGGCTGACGCCGTGACTCTCCACACTCCCCTTACCAAAGACGGCCCGGATGCCACCATGCATCTCATATCCTCACGCGAACTCGACATGATGAAGCCCGGCGCCCTACTTATCAACGCAGCACGCGGACCGGTGGTAGACAATGAGGCATGGAAAGCGTGGGCGGAAGCCGGGAAAGGGAAAGCCGTGGTAGACGTATGGGAAAATGAGCCCGATATCGATCGTGGACTTCTCAGGGAGGCAGTGGTGACCACACCCCACATTGCGGGCTACTCGCGCGAAGGGAAAGAGCGGGCCACACGAATGGCTCTGGAGGCCGTGGAACGTAAATTCGGAGTAACGCTTGATAAAACCGGTCTGGAAGGGGATTACGTGCCTCCGACAGGCTCTCTGGATGCGATGGAAATCACCCGAAGCTATGATCCGGCCACCGACACGGCCCGTCTTCGCCAGACTCCCGAAAACTTCGAGAAGCTGCGTGGCGACTATGATTATCGTGCTGAGGTGAAAATATGAAATAATCGAGACATGAAATATTACGTGGTATTCAACGGTCCGAACCCCGGAGTCTATGACAATTGGGACGATGCGAGCGCACAGATCAACTTCAAAGGCGCACGCTACAAAAGCTATCCCACATCGCAGGAAGCGGCGGCTGCTTTCCGTAGAGAGAGTGAAGATGCCTCCGCCGCCGGTCTCGGAAGGTTCCTCTCGAAAGCGGGCAACCATAATCTCCCCAAGCCAGGCCAACCCGACTATATGACTAATCCCGAAGTGGACCTTGACGCATGGGCCGTAGATGCCTCCTGTCTGGGCAATCCCGGCAAGATGGAATACCGTGGCGTGGAACTTATGACGGGGCGTGTGATTTTCAATATAGGTCCCTTTGATGACGCCACCAACAATATCGGCGAATTTCTGGCCATCGTTCACGCCATGGCCCTCATGGCCCGTGAAGGGAAATACCACAACATATATTCCGACTCAGTATCGGGAATGGCATGGGTGCGCACCCGCAAAGTCAAGACACAGCTGAAGCCTACCGAACGTAATCAGAAGGTGTTTGAACTGATGGCGCGGGCGGTGACCTGGCTCAACACCCATACTTTTCCTGCCAAAGTGCTTAAATGGCAAACCGACCGCTGGGGTGAGATCCCGGCCGATTTCGGGCGCAAATGAAGGTGGCTTGTCTAAATGAAGGGAGTTTGCTAAACTTGGCCGACACATCATGCTTAAAGAGACGATAAGAGAAGAGATCCTGGCTACGGGAGCAGTGGCGGTAGGGTTTGCAGAAGCCGCTGAAGTGGATTCCGTTGCAATGGAGAGCTACAAGACCTGGATAGCAGACGGCAATCATGCAAGTATGGATTATCTCGCCCGGCATGAGGCACTGAAAACGCATCCGCGGCATGTGCTTGAAGACGTGGCCACGGTTATCAGCATAGCATACAGTTACGCCCCCTCCGAATGGCTTGCTCCGGCGCTACCCGTGATAGCCGCCTACGCATATGGCGATGATTATCACGACGTGTTGCGCCGCAGGCTGGAGCCCGTGGTAGCCGCTCTTAAGCAACTCTATGGCGGCAACTGGCGCATATGCATCGACTCAGCGCCCTTGGCCGAACGGTATTGGGCAGTGAAGAGTGGAATCGGGAAAAGGGGCCTGAATGGTTCTGTGATCGTCGATGGGTATGGAAGCTATATTTTCCTCGTTGAGGTGCTGACATCGCTCAGAATGACCCCTGACGCACCCTCAGAGGCATTCTGCCGTAGATGCGGAGAATGTCTGAAAGCTTGTCCTCAGAAAGCGTTGCTCTCCGACGCCACTATCGATTGCCGCCGTTGCCTCAACTATCTCACTATTGAGCATCGTGGGCCTTGGGAGGATGAGGAACTGGCGGCCATGCAGACACCTGCAGCCAAGCACACTCTCTTCGGATGCGATATCTGCCAACGAGTGTGCCCGCACAATCAAGACATCCCGTCTACAGAGATTCCGGAATTTCATACCCGTGAGGGTATGATGGAGGCGCTAAGCCGACTCTTTTATACCCCCGAGGGTATAAAATCTATGACGCAGACAGAATTTTCAACCCTCTTCAAAGGCTCTCCGATAAAACGAGCCAAACTTGACGGCTTCCTACGTAACGCCGCCAACCTTAAACCTTGATCTAATCTATAAATCGCTATTGTTTCGAACCGTGCTGTCGACACTGGGATCGTAAGCCTCCGGCTTGCGCAAAGGTATCTGGCTATCCCCCTGGGACCGTAAGCCTCCGGCTTGCGCACCGTGCTGGCTGTTACAATACCGATTTGGGTGCAGCCCACCGCCGCCCTTACCAAAAGAAGTTACAATTTGAATGAATTATTCTGTTTTATGACCGTTTTTTATCAGCGTGTTTATAAGTTATATAGTATTTTTGCGAAGAAATCTTTAGACACACATCATTACATAATTCTGAACAAAATTTTCTGACAGACACATGAAATCTCGTATCGTCAACCGACTCCTCAGCGTATCGGCCGCTGTCATGGTGACATTCTGCGGCGCAACGGCACAGACAACCGTAACGGTAACCGAGCGTCCGACACAAGGGACCAACAATAATTACACCAACTTCCGCACGCCTCTGCAAAGCGCGTATCTGCTGAAGTTGCCCGTGGGGAAAGTGCAGCCGAAGGGATGGCTACGCAAGTATCTCGAGCTTCAGAAAGATGGACTCAACGGCAAATTGGGCACAGTGAGCGCATGGCTTGACAAAAACAACAACCAATGGCTCGGCGACTCAGGAGACCACGGTTGGGAGGAGGTGCCCTATTGGCTCCGCGGCTACAGCAGCCTCGCCTACATTCTTGATGACGAGGATATGAAACGCGAAGCACAGGTATGGTTTGACGCTGTATTCGCGAATCTGAAAGAGGATGGTTTTCTCGGACCACGTAATTTTGAGAACGGTAATCCGGAGGTGTGGGCCCAGATGGTGATGCTTTGGGCGCTTCAGACGTATTACGAACATTCCGGCGATCCGAGAGTGCTTGACGCGATGACCGACTACTTCAAATGGGAGATGACTGTAGATGATTCGCAATTCCTCAAAGGTCTCTGGCAGGAGAAAAGAGGTGGCGACAACCTGTGGAGCCTTCTCTGGCTTTACAACCTGACAGGCGACAAGAGCGTGCTTCCCCTTGCCGACAAACTACACAAAAACACCTCCGACTGGACTCTTGACAATGACCTCCCGAACTGGCACGGTGTGAATGTGGCACAGGGTTTCCGCGAACCCGCCACTTACTACATGTACACGGGCGATGAGAAGATGCTTCAGGCTACCTACAACGCTTTCAAGACCATGCGCGAGCGCTACGGACAAGTGCCGGGCGGCATGTATGGCGCTGATGAAAACGCACGTGAGGGATACTCTGACCCTCGACAGGGCGCCGAGACGTGTGCCCTTGTGGAGCAGATGGCGAGCGATGAAATCCTGATGGGCATAACCGGCGATCCTTTCTGGGCTGACCATTGCGAGAATGTGGCTCTCAATACGTTTACCGCTGCCCTCACCCCCGACATGAAGGCCCTGCGGTATATCACCTCTCCTAACATGGCTATCAGCGACGAGAAACTGCACGGCCCCAGCATCGACAACAATCTCCGTGGAATGCTTTCAATGAGCCCCTTCAGCAGCCGCTGCTGTCAGCATAATCATGGCATGGGCTGGCCCTATTACGCCGAACATCTTGTAATGGCCACCCCCGACAACGGACTGGCCACGATGCTCTATGCGGCGAATGAAACCACGGCACAGGTAGCTGACGGAAAGACTGTAAAACTCACCGAAACCACAAATTATCCCTTCGATGAGACCGTGAAACTGACCGTAAGTACCGACAGCCCGGTAAGTTTCCCACTATATATGCGCATTCCAGGCTGGTCGGAAAAGACAGCGCTGAAAGTAAACGGTAAAAGGCATTCCATCTCTCCGGCTGCCGGGAAGTATCTGAAGATAGAGCGTGAATGGAAAGATGGCGATGTGATGGAGCTGACATTGCCCATGACCATGACAGCTGATGTGTGGGAGCAGAACAAAGGAAGCGTGAGCGTGAATTACGGTCCGCTAACCTTGTCGCTAAAGATCGACGAGATCAGCGAGTCACACGACAGCCGCGACAAGGCCTTCGTGCAAGACGATTCACACTGGCAGGAGGGTGTGGATGCCTCATTGTGGCCATGCTACGTACTAACTCCGGGGAGCGACTGGAACTATGCCTTGAAGGTAGACAAAAACAATCTTCCGGTGAAGTTCAAGGTGAAGAAGAGAGCGTGGCCGGCCGATGATTTCCCCTTTACCCCGGAGAGCGTACCCTTTGAATTTACAGCCGTAGGCGTGCAGATACCCTCATGGGGTTATGACTCTACCGGCATGACCGACGTGCTCCCCTCACCCGACGCTGTTCCCGGCAAAGATGCCGTAGGCAGCAAAGAAACCTCTATTACTCTCATCCCCATGGGTGCCGCCCGCCTCCGCATCTCCGCCTTCCCCCGCTCCACCGGTAAGTAACTATTTATTTCTCCACATTATAGATCGATTATCATTTGCAATTGCACTAACAAATTTTATAAGAACATTTTTTCACAAAATTGTGAAAAATCAAAATTGTTTGTATCTTTGCATACAAATAATACTTTATGCTCGTAACATTTGACAAACAATACCTTCGAGAACTTTTTGAATTGGGACATTGTTTCGACAAAAAGCATCGGTTTCAGCCTCCAATAATTAAAAACTATAGGAAGCGTATAGAACAATTGCAATCTGCACCCAATCCTGAAACCCTTTATCAATTCAAATCTCTGAGGTTTGAAGCTTTGAAAGGTGATAAGGCCGGTTTATTCTCTATTAGAGTTAATGATCAGTATAGAATAGAATTTTCTCTCACCTCTAATTCGGATAATACTTTATTGACTATTTGTAATATTGTTGAACTCTCTAATCATTATAGCTAATATGACAACAACTGGAAATATTTCATCCGATATGATTGCTAATAACATTTCGATTGAAGCACCTACTCATCCTGGGGAATTTTTACGTGAGGAGATTGATTATCGTGGTATTACTCAGACGAAACTCGCTAATGAAATTGGAGTAAAGGTATCATTGCTGAATGAACTCATCAACGGCAAGCGTGACTTCACCATTGAATATGCAATGATGATTGAAGCTGCTCTCGGAATTGATGCTGATTTCTGGATAAATCAGCAGACAAGCTATAATAAAGCCAAGATGACTCATGATTCGTCATTCATGGCAAAGCTTGCCAATATTCGTAAAATTGCAGCTACATTTTGATGTGCCCATGGGCGC
>CAZUNU010000030.1:17268-20597 GCA_964622105.1 uncultured Sangeribacter sp.
ATTTTTATATGTATAAATGGGTAAAACTAACATTTCCATCTATTGAAAAAGCAGCCGATGTACATTATCGGCTGCTTTTTAATGTTAACAGGTATTTAGAGAGAGGTATTATTTGATGTGGATTTTCTCGGTTGTGCCGTCGGAGTACTTGACCACGTATACGCCGGCTTTGGATATGAGTTCAAGGTTACTACCGGCATATTGGCCATCGATGGTATAGATGGCATTGATGGTCCGTGTGGCCTTATCAATCTCAACGCCCTCAACCGCTGCATCAGGAATTGGCTCCACAAGGTAGTTACTGAGGATGGGGAGGACCTTATACGCTTCAAGACTCTTTTCAGGCACCATGATAACCGGGTCTATACCATAGCCTAACGAACCTCCAAATGAAGGAGGAGTCTCTGAAAGCAGAGTCAGTGTTTGGAGAGCATCACATCTTCTGAAAGCATCCAAACCGATTTCTTCGCAAGTTGAGGGTAGGACAATAGATGGTAAAGTCAAGCATCCACTGAAGGCAAGCTCCCCTATGGACTGCAATCCCTCTCCTATGTTGACCGTCCTAAGATTGTCGCAACCGGCAAAAGACTGAGAACCTAAAGATAAGCAGGAGTCCGGAATTTCAACTTTTTCAAGGCTACGATTTGAAGCAAAAGCATATTCTCCTAAGGATAAAGTGCCATTAGGCAGAGCAAGTTCAGTCAATCCTGCACCTCTGAAAGCATTCTTGGCAATTACCAGTGGGGTTACATTTCCACGTGTGGCCCCTCTTTCATGGAAAATAAGATTTTTCAATGCATAGTTGTTTTCTTTAAACAGGATAGGAATATATGTCAGCGTAGGGCCTATTACCAAGGTCTCAATACCGGCATAGAACTGGGATTGACCTCCGATACTATCGGAAAGTATGGTGACTTTCTTTAAATTACTGCATCCTGCAAAAGCCTCATAATCTATGAAGATTTCCGGTGTAGAAATTGTAAGTTCAGTTAATCCTTTCCAGCCACCAAATGCCCACTGAGCTATATGTGAGATCTTATCTATCTGCAAGATTCCCTCCAATCCAACATTCTCATAGAATGCCTGGATGCCAATATATTCCAAGGATTTCGGTAGTGCGGATATTTCAAGTTTAGTACATCTGTCAAAACAATAATCTCCAATTCTGGTCAACGAAGATGATTCAATGTTTTCAAATACGAGCTTTGTAAGGTTAGGACAACCACCAAACATGTATGCCGGTAAATTGGTTACTTCCGGAGCAACAATAACTTTGTAGATTCCACTGGCATTACCTTTATATTCATAAAAAAGGCTATTATCCGATCTCAGTTTTTTACTTTTAATAGTCACGGTTTCAATACCACTACATCCTCCGAAGGCACCAGCTCCTATTGAGTCAAGATTCTCGGGTAGAGTTAAGAAGGGTATTGATTTACATCCCAAGAATGCCTTTTCACCTATCAGGCGTAAAGAATCCGGAAGTGTAGGCAAGTAGAGTAACTCATCGTTTTCAAACGCATTGGCACCAATATAAGTTACTCCTTGAGGAATGGAAATCTCTTCAAGACTTTTACAATCCGTGAACGTGCCATCAGAAATCTCTGTAATACCGTCCGGAAGATTTATTCCTTTCAATGAGTGACATGCTCTGAAAGCACTCTGGCCTATAGATAACAGTCCCTCGGGCAAAGTGATTGATTTCAGATCCCTGCAATCAGAAAATGCCGAGGAGCCGATTCTTTTTAAAGAAGATGGTAAATTAACTGTCTCTATTTTCATTTCAGAGGCGAATGGAAAGAATCCACGATAATCTGAATCAGCTATTATAGTAGTACCTTCCTTAAAGATAACTTCCGAACCTTTAGGATAGGTATAATAGTCATACTGTAAAGCTATGGTACCGGCGTAAATTACTCCGTCCTCTCCTTTCAATGCTTTTGCCCATGGAGTATTAGCGAAAGAATCACTATAGATTTGAGTGAGGGAGGCAGGGAGAGTCACTTCATCCAGATTCTTGCATCCTGCAAAAGCATAACTGCCTATCTCTTCAATATAATCAGGCAAAATAAGGGATTTTAAGCCAAATCCGGAAAAAGCATTATCAGGTATGATTCGCAATTTATCTGAGAAAAGTATAGAATCAACTTCATTACCGGGTGAATTAAATGCGTAGGTACCCATCTGTTCAAGGGAACTCAAATCAAGGGTACCGTGGAATAGATTACCGTTGAAGGCAGAATAATCAATGAATTTGACATTCTTAAGTTCTATGTCCGTTATGGGTGCACCGGAGAAGGCCTGTTGATAGATGGAATCAACGTAGGCAGGCAGATCAACACGTTCAAGGGATGTGCAACGTACGGAGCGTTCCGGAATGGATTTTATACCCTCTGGAATGGCGAGGCTCGTCAGCGCTGAAGCTCCATCAAAAGCCCTGCGGCCGAATGTTGTGGCTTTCGGTGGCAACACAACAGAAGCGACACTGGTATTCTTAAAGAACTGGTAGTTTCCGATTTTTTTGAGATCCTGAGGCATGACAATGTGCTTGAAAGCTCCGCTTTCAGCAAATGCACCGGAAAGGTCGTTGCAAAAAACATGATTCACAGCACTTGCACCTCCTAATCCCGTGCTCTCGGAAGTGTAGATGATAGTGTCCCGTTCAGAGAGATAGTACACTTCTGTAGTGGTGCCAAAGCCCACATCAGATCGGTCAACTAAGAGAGTGCGATACGGCTTGTCATCACCGACCAGTTTGACAGCGGCTATATCAAGCGAATCAACTTTCGACATCTTACCGGTGCCACCCACAAGATAAGCCACATCTTCACCATTAAGGCTACCGGTGATGGTGAGATTGTTGATGCGGGCAGCCGGCAAATCATTGATCAGCTCTCGAAGACTACCCGGAGTAACCACATTGACACTTTCTTTTGTGCCTTGCGCGGAAGCGATGAATCCACATAGTCCGACCACACTCATGGTGATTCCTGCAATTAGATGTTTGGTCATAATAAGAATAATAATTTAACAGTCCTGTTTCAAAGTTATCATCCACCATTTTTCTACTAAAGACTCTTATTGGCAAGTAAATACTCTATGCTTTACAAAGATTCACAGCTATCCTCAGCAAGCGATAAGAATTGGAATAATAAGAAGCAAGATTTCAGGTAGTTGATGGACAATCAGTATATTTCCCCGATACTGACTTAGGAAAGTTGAGGTTAGAAACGAGAAAACGTGGGAATCTGTATCTGTTGCCATCCTACCAATCGAGGCTTCTCGCATTGCCCAATCTATGTCGGATGGCAACGCAGAAGCCCACGCTT
>CAZUNU010000031.1:0-6911 GCA_964622105.1 uncultured Sangeribacter sp.
TGCCGACCAGATGCTTCAGGGTAAAGTGGCCGGTGTTCAGGTTACGCAGAATTCAGGAGCTCCCGGTGGTGCGACATCAGTTAGAATCCGCGGTGCGAGCTCACTCAACTCTTCTAACGAACCTCTCTACGTGATCGACGGTGTGCCAATGAGCGGCACAAACGACATCGGCGGTTTTGATTGGATGGGCGGTACCAATGGTCAGACCAAAGTGAACCCCCTCGCATCCATAGCTCCCTCCGACATCGTAAGTATAGACGTGCTTAAAGATGCTTCTGCCTGTGCCATATACGGTGCGGCAGGTGCCAACGGTGTTGTGCTTGTCACTACACGTCGTGGTTCTGCCGGCCATACCGACGTCACTTACGACGGCTATGTGGCTTGGCAGCAGGTGGCAAAGCGTCTCGATATGATGGATCTTCGTGAATATGCTCTTTATCAGCAGCAGCTCCGGAATGAAGGCGTGCTTGTAGGAGATAATTTTGATTCCACCTACAGCGACATCTCTCTCTTAGGCAAGGGCACTGACTGGCAGAGCGAGATTTTCCGCACAGCCTTCATGCAGAGTCATCAGGTGAGCGTCACCGGTGGCAACGAGAAAACTGTCTATGCCATGAGCGGCGGCTGGATGAGCCAGGACGGTATCATCATAGGTTCTGACTTCACACGTTTCAACTCGCGTTTCAACCTCGACACGAATATCACGAGCTGGCTCAAGATGGGTGGTGCGTTGGCTTACACCCGCACGGATGAGACCATCACCCGCAACGATGGTTCCGACGGCGTTATCATGCAGGCTATGACAATGATGCCTTCTGTGCCTGTAAGGGATTTCGATGGCAACTGGGCAGGCCCGAACACCGTGAACGGTGCCTCCACATGGAATCCGGTGGCTCTCGCCCTTATGACCAACAACACTCTGCTCCGCCAGAAAATCAATGGAAACTTCTATCTGAGCGTAGATTTCCTTAAGCATTTCAACCTTCGTGCAGAATATGCCTACGATGCTTCGCAAAACCAGAACAAATCGTTCATACCGCGCTATAAGTTCGGATTGGTATCTAACGACATCAATCAGATGATGCAGCGTGAAGACCATAACTATTACTGGATGCAGAAGGATTATATCACCTATCGCCAGACGATAGCCGAGAAACATGACATCACTGCCATGGTTGGTTTCGAGGTGTCGAAAGGTTCATGGAACGGAACTCAGTTCATCAAAAACAATTTCACGAGCGATGATATCCACGTGATGGGTGCAGACGGTGATTTCGTAAGCAACACAGGCTGGAAAGACGCCAACTCCTCCGCTTCCTTCTTCGGCCGCGTGAACTATGGTTTCGACAACCGTTACCTCCTTACGGCTACAGTTCGCCGCGATGGTTCGAGCAAGTTCGGCTCCAACAACAAATGGGGCACATTCCCTTCAATGGCGTTGGCCTGGAGAGCCTCGGAGGAGAAATTCCTGCGTGATCTCACATGGCTCAGCAATCTTAAGGTGCGCGTCGGCTATGGTAAGGTGGGTAACTCCAACATCTCCACTTATCTCTACGGCTCAACTCTCCAGACTCTGCTCACTCCAATGGGCTCGGCCTACATCCCGAGCAATCTCTCTAACCCCAATCTGAAATGGGAGGCTTCTGAGCAATGGAACCTCGGTCTTGATTTCGCTACATTCCAGAATCGTCTTGAGATCGTGGTAGACGGCTACCGCAAGCAGACCCAGGATCTCCTTATGCAGACCTTCGTGCCCTCGCATATCGGCTCAAACGACTGGGGTGAGATCAACACTCCTTACGCCAACATCGGCAAAACAAGAAACATGGGTATCGACGTGCAGATCAACGCGCGTCCTGTGGTGAACAGAAACTTCTCATGGACATCTTCGCTTTCACTTTCCCACAACAAGAACAAGATCGTAGCCCTCAACGACGATTCGCAGAGAATATACGGTAAGGTTGACTGGTATGCACCTTTCCAGACTGTCTCGATGTTTGCGGTAGGCATGCCTATGGGTGTATTCTACGGCTACGAGACGGAGGGTCTCTTCGAGAACGAAGCTGACATCGTAGGCCACGCCACTCAGACCGGCGGCATTCTCCCTTATGCCAACAAGATCGACAAGGTTTCAGGCGCATGGATCGGCGATCTCAAGTTTGTGGATCAGAACGGTGACGGCGTGATCGATGACAACGACCAGAAAGTGATCGGCGATCCCAATCCGGATCTCACATTCGGTTTCACCAATACGTTCTCCTACAAGAATTTCGAACTCAACATCGGTCTTACCGGCCAGATTGGCGGTGATGTGCTCAACTGGAGCCGCTATCGCATCGAGGGTCTATCCTCCATCTGGGACAATCAGGCTGTGAGCGTGCTCAAGAGAGCTGCTGCAGAAAGAATTGATCCCGAAGGCGGTGATGATATCTCCAACCTGCGTCTTGCTCCGGGTCATAACGGAATACCGCGTTTCTCCAACCTTGACTCTAACGGCAACCAGCGCATGAGCGACCGCTGGATTGAAGACGGCAGCTACCTCCGCATTCAGAACATCTCGCTCAGCTATACCCTCCCCGAAAAGTGGGCAAAGAAAGTGTATCTGAAGAATGCACGCATTTACTTCAACGTGCAGAACGTCTATACCTTCACAAAATACAGTGGCTACGATCCTGAGATCGGTGCCTATAACCAGAGTGCTCTCATGCAGAATATAGACCGCGGACGTTATCCGACACCGCGCACCTATACTCTCGGACTGAACCTCTCTTTCTAACCATTCAATACCGACAAAAATGAATAAATTCATAAAGAGAACTGCAATCGCCCTGATACTTGGGGGAGCGCTTACATCGTGCAACGATTTCCTTACGATTGATCCGGTAGACAAACCGGTGCTTGAGACGTATTACACAACTCCCGAAGCACTGCGTTCCACCACTCTTGCTCTCTACGCTTCCAAGACATGGAGCAATTTCCACATGAACTTCCAGTGGAAACTCGACATGATCAACGGTGACATATACTACACTTATGCCGACGAAGGACAGTGGTATTTCGGCACATATACTTCCGTGAATCCTTACCTCAACGAAGGATGGAAAGGCCTATATAATGTGATTCTCGTGGCCAACAGTGTTATCCACGACATTGTGCCGGTATGCTCCGGCTCGATCACACAGTCTGACATTGATCATGCAATCGGCGAGGCACGCGCCATAAGAGGCTATTGCCATTATATGCTTGCCGAAGTATGGCATGATGTGCCCGTGATTGAGAACAACACTGCACTGATTTCTGCCGGCATCCTTGATGTGCCACGCAATACTCAGGCAAGTGTCTACCGTTTCGCCATGGAAGACCTTGATGCAGCTGTGGAACTTCTGCCCGAAAGCGACAGCGATGCTTACCGTCTCGACAAGAGAAAAGCCCGTGCGCTCCGTGCGAAGCTTGCCGTCACCATGGCCGCTCACAAAGATTATGGCTACGACCGTGATGCCCTCTATGCCAAGGCTGCCGCCGATGCTTTGGAGGTGATAGAGAATACCCAGGCTCTCACCCAGATTGATTTCTCCACTCTCTTCGACGTGGAGAGCAACAATGGTCCGGAATCGATACTTGCCATTCAATGTGGTGTGCTCGGCTACAGCAATGGCAATGCACGCAACGTTGCATGGAGCCGCTCAAGTGTGATTGCCGACCAGACATGGGGAGCAGGCAAGGGTCCCACACTCTCACTGCAGCGCCTCTATGACCGCAACGACAAGCGCAGGATGTGGACTTACATGACAAACGGCGACTATTATCCCATGCTCAACCGTGCGAACGGAGGATACACTTACCAGTACGTAAGCCGTGATCCTAACGGTGATGTGCTTGAAGACCGCAACGAAATGCTCGCCCATATCAAGAAATATATCATCGGCAAGGCTGCCGACTGCGATGGCAACGTAGGCATCAATCAGGATGCCGCCAACAATATCTACCTTATGCGTTTGGCCGATGTCTATCTCACCTATGTTGAGGCAAAGATGGGCACTGCCACATCAACATCTGACGCTTCAGCACTGAAATATTACAACATGGTGCGCCAGAGAGCCGGAGTGAGCGAGGCTTCTTCCGTATCTTACACCGATCTTCTGAAAGAGCGTCGCCGCGAATTGGCTTTTGAGAGCCAGACATGGTTTGACACTCAGCGCTACCGCTACCGCGAGGGTGATGCAGCCGCTTTGGCTCTCCTCAACGGCGGATATGACACCGGAATGAACCGTGCAGCCATGATTCTTCCCGAATGGAACAAATATCCTACCATAGATGCCTCAAATGAGAATAACCTCGACATCTATGTGGTGGTAGACCACGTGGCCGATGGCGCAATGTATGATCCCATCATGCTCGATGCCTCTGCGTTCGTGGCCCCGATTCCGGCAGCGGTAAGCTCCAGCGCTCCTATGCTTAGCCAGCCTCCGGTGGATTATTACGCAGGAGCGGAGTGATAGATCTCAGAAAAAGAGTAACCTCAAAAAGAGAAAACACCATGACATCAATTTCAAAATATACATTCATTTTACTTTCGGCGTTGGGCGCAGGTATGCTTGCTTCTTGCAGCGAGTCAGACGTTGAGAAAGAGAGAGGGAAGACTCCGGTGATCAAATACGCGCGCCTTTGCGATGCTGAGAAAGCCGACTCCCTGATAGTAAGTGCGTCACTGGGCACCCGCCTCTGCTTCGTGGGCGACAATATGGCCGATGTGCAGCAGATATGGTTTAACGACCAGAAGTCAAAGCTTAACCCTACGATGGTGACAAGCCATACGATCATCGTGGATATACCGAACAATATCCCGGGCGAGGTCAACAATACGGCACGCTTCATCACTTCAACCGGAGTGACCGTGGATTATCCTTTCCAGGTGTCGGTTCCGGCGCCGAGGGTAGACGGAATGAGCTGCGAGTATGCCGCTGCGGGCGATGTGGTGACATTGAAAGGCGCATACTTCGCAGATGATCCCAACGTGCCCCTCACAGTGAGCTTCGAGGGTGCCGGCGAGGCAGTGATAAGAAAAATCACTCAGGAAGAACTGGAGATAGAGGTGCCCGAGGGCGCCGTTGAAGGGCCTGTAACAGTGACTTCAATCTACGGCTCCGGATCAAGTTCCTTCCATTATCTCGACACACGCGGCATGATGTTTGACTTTGACGGATTGACCGGATTGGGCAATCACGGCTGGCATAATGCCGCCATAGAGAATGACGGAAGCGGCATATCGGGCAACTATATGCGTCTTGGCGACGGCGCCACAACTCTTGCTGGCACTGATGCATGGGACGACGGCAACTTCTCCTTTGAATACTGGGCCGGCAGCTGGAACACCCCGACTGACTATCCTGAGCGTGAAGGCGTCCGCTTGTTTGACATAGTTGATTTCAGCGATTTCAACAATATGAGTCTGAAGTTCGAGATATGTATTCCCTCCGCCGCAGCATGGCAGGCCTGTGCAATGCAGGTGATTTTTGCCGGAACAGGTAAAGTATCCATGGGTAACGCCGGTACGGATATCTACGGTAACACGGTGGCCGGATGCAACAACTCTTATTTCCAGGATAACAGTGCACGTGGCCTCTGGAAACCGTGGACAGCAACCGAGGCTTATCACACAGATGGAAAATGGGTGACAGTTTCTCTGCCGATCAAGGACTTCGTATATGCTCCTGATGGATCGGGGGCCACAAGTTTCCTCACCTCTGCAGAAGACTTCGCGAGCCTTCAGCTCTTCCTCTGGAATGGTGGAGTGGCCGGCGTGGATTGCACTCCGATGCTTAAGATAGACAATATCCGTGCGGTTAAAAACTGAGAGACTCTGAAACGTTGACCGTAAAACTTAACCAGACAATCGAACAATGAAAAATATAATAAAATACGCCCTTTTTGCAGTGATGGGTCTTGCCGTGGTTCCGGCCGTCACCACATCCTGCTCTAAAGATGATTACGACACCCAGCAATATCGCGGAGGAGTGAATCTTAACGTCTGGGGTCCGCGCCCTGTGGCCCGTGGCGGTGAGCTCCGTTTCCTCGGATCGGGTATGAATCAGATCACTTCGATCACAATTCCCGGTTCCGGCGACGTGAAAGATATCACAGTGGTTTCCGATGAGGAGATACGGATAATCGTACCTCAGGATGCCGAACCCGGTAAAGTGACTCTCCATTATTCCGGCGGCGACATCGAAAGCCTCACAGAGCTCTCCTTCACCGAACCTATCTCGATAGAATCCATGAGCCCCATGACCGTGAAACCGGGGGCTACGCTCACAATCAGCGGCGAATATCTCAACCTTATCTCTGAGGTGATATTCTCTGAGGAGGTGACGGTTGGTGAGATCGGCTTCATCACCCATACCCGTAAAGAGATCTCGCTTACCGTTCCGGAGGAGGCGAGAACCGGGAAGATCATTCTCAGCGATGGTGAAGAACCGATTCCCAACCGTATACCCTCCGAAGAGGAACTTGTGATAATGCTTCCCTCTGTGGACCGTGTGGCTGATCTCACTGATGCCAAACCCGGTGAGACCGTGACGTTCACTATCAAGGATATTGATCTGGTGAAAAGTGTGGTCATGCCTGACGATGAGGAAGTGGAATTCACAGTGGATGAAGATAAACTTAGCTTCGTGCTTCCTTCCAACATCAGCGACGGCACAATCTGTATGGTTCCTGCCAGCGGCGTGAAAGTGGCCATCGCCACAGTTGGCGTTGCATTACCGGAAGAGGTGACTGCTGATCCAGGCGAAGGCATCTGGAGCGGCGATGTTATCAAATTCAAAGGCGTGAATATGGAGCTCGTCACCTCCGTTAGCTTCCCCGGTGTGGCTGACGCAGTTGAGCCCGAGACAATAGCTGCCAGTGAGATT
>CAZUNU010000031.1:7011-20583 GCA_964622105.1 uncultured Sangeribacter sp.
CAGACAGATTTCACAGTCAACGTTCCGGCCACTCTCTCCGCAGGAAGCAACACAGTGGTTCTGACGCTTACCAATGGTGAGGCAGTGGATTGCGGTGCAGTCAATCTCACGGCTCCCGAATGTGCGTATGCCACAGCTCTGCCGGCAGATGATGCCGAGATCAATGCCGGAGATGTATTCTCCATCACTATAGCTAATGCTGATAAACTGACAGGTGTTGAGGTGAACGGGCAACCCGTGCAGTATATTCTCACAGGTGACAGGGTGATCATACAGGTGCCTGCTTCAGCCGGTAAGAATTCTGAATTCACTCTTGTTTCAAGCAACGGCACCATCAGCTATCCGATAAGCGTGATAGCAGCTACCCACGTGGAGAACGTGATCTTCGAGGAGATTCGTGATCTCGGCAACTGGGCAGGTGAGGGCGACGGCGGTGCATTCCGACTCTATAAGGAATCTTTCAGCGAGATACCCGCTAATTCCAAGCTTGTGTTCCATGTGGCTCCTTATGCCTACACTCAGATGCAGATAAATGATGCTAACTGGGGCCAGATGGATATGATTGAGGTTGACCAGAACGCTTCTACAGTTGAGTTCGTGCTCACTCAGGAGATTCTCAACCGTATCCTTTCTACCGATGACGGATGGTCGACAACCGCTATGGTGATCCAAGGTCAGGGAACGATTGTCAGCAAGGTACACATCGAATGGGAAAACTCTCTTGAGACTGTGATCTGGAACGCCGGCTGGACCTGCAGCGGATGGGGCGGTAACCAGGATCTTGCCTGGGGCGGTTATGACTGGAGCAGCGTGAAGCCGGGTACAGTGATGCGTGTCTACACTACTCCGACTGTAGCCGACGGAGAATGGTGGTGCATCTCCCTTCGTCATGGCGATGGCTGGAATAATCTCCCGGCACCGATCGAAGGCCAGTATGACAATCCGTCTTCTCCGCTTGAGGTGACTCTCACAAAGGAGGTGATAGATGATTTGGTTACCAACGGTGGCCTTGTAGTGACCGGCAGCGAATATCAGCTCGACAAAATCACATTGGAATAATCATTATATAAGTTTCGGCCAAAAGGCCTATCCATTTGGCCGAAACTTATTCTAAAGCAATAGATTTTCATACTTCAGACCAACAATGAAAACGAAATCATACATATTATCGGCATTGGCAGCCATGACCCTGACCATGGCTTCATGCAACGACGATCATAAACCCGACTGGACCGAAAAGGCTCCTTTCGAGGTGAAGGTGGAGTCAGTATCTATCCAAAACGGAGCTACCGTGGCACTCTCTACCGACCGAATCGAGATTGTCTACAGCAACGACGTGGTGCTCAATCCTCGCGCCGAGATCACAATGACAGGCAACGCGCTCACAGGCTCCGAAATTCAGGATGGCAAACGTCTTGTGGCCACTTTCTCCCTGATGAAAGGGAAAAACTATACCCTGACAATTCCGGCAAACGCTGTGGCAGGCATCGGTTCGAAGACTTTCGCACCGGCCTTGGAGATCACATTCTCAACTGAAAAGGGTGGAGGAATTATCGATGTGCGTAAAGTGGATGCCGCCCTCACCAATGCTTCTGCCACTCCGGAGGCCAAGGCTGTCTATTCACTTCTGCTCGACAACTATGGCGAGCGTCAGCTCTCCGGCGCGATGGGCGAAGTGGCATGGGCTACGGGCTTTTCCGACATGATTGCCGCTCAAGCGGGCAAATATCCTGCTATTGTAGGTTTCGACTACATCCATCTTGCCTCCTCTCCGGCAAACTGGATCAATTATGGCGACATAACTCCTGTGAGGCAGGCGTGGGATGCCGGAAGCATACCGGCAATGACATGGCATTGGAATGTACCTACAAGCGAGAACGGAACAAACATCTCTTTTAACGCTACGGCTGATAATTTCAAAGCATCAAATGTGCTTGTAGATGGCACATGGGAAAACCGCGTGGCCACAGCCGATGTGGAGAAGCTTGCAGGTTATCTGAAACTGCTTCAAGACGCCGGTATTCCGGTGCTCTGGCGTCCGTTCCATGAGGCTGCTGGCGATTACACCTGGGGCGCATGGTTCTGGTGGGGCAATAGCGGAACTGAAGTCACAAAACAGCTCTGGAGCTGGCTTCACGACAAGCTTACAGTAGAATATGGACTGAACAATCTTATCTGGGTATGGACGGTTCAGATCTCAGATGAGGGTAAGCCCGCATCCATGACTAAGATTCGTGATGCATATCCGGGCAATGATTGTGTGGATATCATCGGAACCGATCTCTACGAAGCCTCCATGAGCGACTGTACAGATCAATTCCAGATCCTATACAATCTTGTGGAAGGTAAGAAAATGGTGGCATTGACTGAGTGTGGCAACCTCCTTGACGTAGACAAAGCATATGAGGCAGGAGCCTTATGGAGCTATTTCATGGGATGGTATGAACTTGATAATGGCGCTCCTGCCTTCAAAGAATGGAACACCGCCAACGAATGGGCCACGGTGCTGAATAACCCTCTCGTGCTTAACAGAGGCGACTTCAGCAAGTAAAGATAAGTTTCATAAGAAGAAGATTATTTTTCAGTTTCCAATCTATAAGGTAAAATTGATTCAGGTTCAAAAATGAAGATGACAAAAACGATAGCGATAATTACTATTGGTCTGCTGCTTTCCTCCTGCGCAGGGAGGAAAGAGCAGCCTACCACCAACCCTGCCGACTCCCTGCGGGCGCGACTTGATTCAGTGGCTCATTCAGATCGGTTCTATTTCGGCCATCATGATGATACTGCTTACGGCCACGACTGGAAATATGAACCCGGTCGCAGCGACGTGAAAGATGTGACGGGAGAATATCCGGCCCTGATCAACTGGGATCTCGGAATGATCGAAGTAGACTCCTCGAAGAATCTTGACGGCGTACCTTTTGCCTTCATGGCTGAGGAGATACGCAAACAGGATGCACGGGGAGGAATCAACTCCTTGAGCTGGCACCCGCTCAACATTGCTTCGGGAGGCACATCCTGGGATACCGAAGCATCTCCCTTGAAGCTGATTGGAAGTGATAAGGTCATGGCCGACAGCCTTGACGTATGGATCGCAAGAGCGGCCCGCTTTATCGGAGAACTCAAAAATTCAGCAGGAGAGAGAATACCGGTAGTGTTCCGGCCCTGGCATGAAAACAACGGCACCTGGTTCTGGTGGGGTTCTGCCAACGCCACTCCGGAAGAATATAAAGATCTTTGGCAACGTACACGCAGGATATTTGATGCCGAGGGTATCGACAATGTTGTGTGGGCTTATTCGCCAGACCGTGTAGACAGCAGGGAAGTATTTCTACTTACTTATCCGGGCGATGATCTTGTGGACATTCTGGGTACGGATATCTACCACTTCAACGGAGAGGAGGGGAGGCAGGAATACGTCGATCAGGTTAAGAGGCAGCTCGCAGTAGTGAAGCAGGAAGCGGAACAGAGAGGAAAGCTGATGGCTTTGACGGAGACCGGCCAGGAGAGTGTGACAATTCCTGACTGGTATACTCAGGTGCTCCTGCCGGCTGTGAGTGAATATCCCGTGGCATACGTCTGCGTATGGCGCAATGCCAACAAGGAGGAGAAGCCCGAGCATTATTACGTTCCATTCCCGGGTCATCCTGCCACTGACGATTTCAAGAAATTTCATGATAGTGGAAAACCTATCTTCGTAAAATAAAAATACTTCAACCAAACATACCCTTTTCAGCATAAAATGAATATCTTTGAATATCGCAAAGACCTCATTCTGGCGCGTTATGAGGAACATATCACTAAACCCAACAATCCTATCGAGGGAAACGGCATATACGAGCGCTATGTTAATCCGGTGGTGACTGCCGAATCTGTGCCTCCTTATTGGAAATATGATTTCAATCCCTCCACGAATCCCTATTTCATGGAGCGTATAGGCTGCAATGCCACCCTCAACTCCGGAGCAATCAAGTGGGGCGACAACTATGTGATAGTAGTGAGAGTGGAGGGAAGCGACAGAAAGTCGTATTTTGCAATAGCCGAAAGTCCAAACGGTATAGATAATTTCCGCTTCTGGGATCATCCCATCACACTTCCAGACACCGAGAATCCGGCCACCAACGTCTACGACATGCGTCTTACGCGCCATGAAGACGGCTGGATCTACGGCTTGTTCTGCGTGGAGCGTCATGACGATTCCAAGCCCGGCGATCTCTCCGCCGCAACAGCTGCCTGCGGCATAGCGCGCACACGCGACCTTATAAACTGGGAGCGTCTGCCTGACCTCAAGAGCAAGAGCCAGCAGAGAAATGTGGTGCTTCATCCGGAATTCGTGAATGGCAAATATGCCCTCTACACCCGTCCGCAGGATGGATTTATCGACACCGGCAGCGGAGGCGGCATCGGTTGGGCGCTTGTGGATGATATCACCCATGCCGAGATCGAGAATGAGATCATCATCGACTCGCGTTACTATCACACCATCAAGGAGGTGAAGAACGGCGAGGGACCCCATCCCATCAAGACCCGCCGAGGCTGGCTTCATCTGGCTCATGGCGTAAGAGGATGTGCATCCGGATTGCGTTACGTGCTATATCTCTACATGACTGCTCTTGATGAACCCTGGCGCAAGATAGCCTCTCCCGGCGGTTACTTCATGGCACCTATCGGCGATGAATATATCGGCGACGTGATGAACGTGTTGTTTGCAAACGGCTGGATCGCTGATGAGGACGGCAAGGTATTCATCTATTATGCCTCTTCGGATACAAGAATGCATGTGGCTACATCTACGGTAGATCGACTTGTAGACTATTGTTTCAATACTCCGCAGGATGGCCTGACCACTACAGAATCGGTAAAGACACTCAATGCCCTTATCGATGCCAATTCAAAATTCGTGCACACTTCATGAAGTGTTGACCGACAATCTTGATACCAAAAACTTTTCGTTGTGGGAAATTTATCTGAAAAAATAGGTTACGGCTTCGGAGATATGGCTTCTTCGATGTTCTGGAAGGTATTCAGCTACTATCTGCCGTTTTTCTATGCCAACATATTCGGCATAAGTCTTGTCGACACAGGAGTGCTCTTGCTTGTGACGCGAATCTGGGATGCCGTCAGCGACCCTATGATGGGTGTCATGGCCGACCGTACCAAGACCCGCTGGGGTAAATACCGGCCTTACCTGCTATGGGTGGCAGCACCTTTCTCCATATGCGGCATCCTTCTCTTCACCACCCCCGACTGGAGCTATGGAGCCAAACTCGTGTGGGCCTACGTCACATATATACTCATGATGACTGTCTATACAGGCATCAATGTGCCTTATGGCGCTATGCTTGGGGTGATGACGGATAATTCCAACGAAAAGACAGTGTTCTCATCATTCAGGATGTTTTTCGCTTACGGCGGTTCCTTCATTGCCCTGTTTGCATGGGATCCTTTGTGCAACCTGTTTGCCGACAGATTTGGTATGACATTGCAGTCGAGCTGGCAATATGCAATGATTGTGATAGCCGTGTGCTGTTTCCTGTTGTTCCTGCTCTGTTTCCGTATGACCAAAGAGAAACTCACCACAGTCTGCACCGCTTCGCTCGGCAAAGACCTGAAGGCTCTGGTGAAGAATAAACCCTGGTGGGTGCTCAACGGAGCATCGCTCTGCTTCAATCTCTTCAACACCGTCAGAGGAGCGACGGTGGCATTTTTCTTTGCCGACATCATAGGCGGTGAGCAACACATATTCATCTTCTCCATAGAGATTCTCTTCTATTCAGGTCTTTTCCTCGGCATAGGCGAGGTTGCAAACATGCTCGGAGTGGCATTGGCCGTACCGGTGACGGCAAGACTCGGGAAGAAGCCCACGTTCATGATGGTGGATATACTTCTTATTGGTCTGAGCGTGGCGTTCTTCCTCTGCACTCCGGCGAGTGAGAGCGGATTGATCATGATGCTTATGCTTCAGATTGCCATATCCATATTGACCGGCATCATGTCGCCCCTTGTATGGTCGATGTATGCTGACGTAAGCGATTATTCAGAACTAAAGAACGGGAGCGCCTCCACAGGCCTGATCTTCTCCTCAGCTTCCATGGCACAGAAATTTGGCGGCGCTATCGGCGGAGCATCCGTGATGTGGCTTTTGAGCGCGGCCGGTTATGTGGAGCGGCCTGAAGGAGTTCAGACAGTAGATATCCCTCAACCGGAAGGAGCCATCACTTGTCTCTGGATGCTGATGACATTCATACCCGCCGGTGTGGCCTTACTTTCCCTCCTTCTGCTCTGGCTGTATCCGCTCGGCACTAAGGAAATGGAGGATATAGTGAAAGAACTTCATGCTAAAAGACTCCCGGTGGAAGAGGAGCCCCTGTTGCCGTTGGAAGCTGAGCTGGTGTGACACATGACCGAGGCTTAAGGGAGCTTATGAACAGAGTAGTGTAACAGTAACATCAACTATCGATATGACTGAGAGTGAGAAAGAGGTTTTCAGAACTGAATTGCTGGAAAACCTCACGTCGAATATCTTGCCCTATTGGCTCGACATGATGAAAGATCCTCGTGGGGGTTATTACGGCCGGCGGGATGGCCAAGATCGGCTCTTTGCAGATGCTCCTAAAGGCGGAATCCTTCACGCACGTATTCTATGGACTTTCTCTTCTGCTTACCGTCTGCTCAGGCGTGAGGAATATCTTGACGCTGCGCGTCATGCTTTGGAATTCATCCGCGAGCGTTTCATAGACCGTGAGCATGGCGGGGCATATTGGAGTGTCACTGCCGAAGGAGTGCCTCTCGACACAAAGAAACAGTATTATGCCATTGCCTTCATGATTTACGGCATGGCTGAATACTATCTTGCTACGGGTGATACTACTGTGCTTGAAGATGCCTATGGACTTTTCCGGAGCATCGAGGATCATGCCAGAGACAGGGAGCGAGGTGGCTACATCGAGGCTTCCACACGTGAGTGGCAAGCTATAGAGGATATGCGCCTCAGTGAGCATGATGCCAACGCTTCGAAAACCATGAACACACATCTCCATATTCTCGAGGGATATACAAATCTTCTGAGAGCCGTGCGCAAGTCGGGAGATACGGTCAGAGCCTCGCAGGTGGAGGAGGCCACGGCTTCACTTCTCAGGGTGTTTCTCGATCGTATTGAAAATCCGGAGACGCATCATCTCACTCTCTTTTTCAATGATGATTGGATGAAATTTGATGATACGGAATCTTATGGCCACGACATAGAGGCCTCATGGCTCATGCTTGAGTCGGCCGAGGTGATTGGCAATCCTGACCTATACGCCGAAACATTAAGACACACCCGCGATATAGCTTTGGCCGGACTTGCAGGGCGTCGCTCCGACGGCAGCATGGTCTATGAACTGCATCCTGACGGCAATCTCGATTCCGACCGACATTGGTGGGTGCAAGCTGAGAATGTGATAGGTCAGCTCTATCAGGCCCGCTATCACAGTGAGCCGGGAAGCGAGGAGGAGAGCCGTTGGCTTGAAGATGCCCGGCAGAGCTGGCGCTACATCGCCGACAACCTTGTGGATCCGGAGGGTGAATGGTTCTGGAGCCGGAGAGCTGACGGAAGCATCAACCGTGATGACGATAAGGCCGGCTTCTGGAAATGTCCGTATCATAATTCCCGCATGTGCATCGAAGCCTTGCACTGTCTGAATTGACCGCTGTCTCTCCTTCTTCAATGTGAATACATGAATTCATCGTACCTATATTTGAAGCAAGTTTGATATATAGGTACGATTTTTTATTTGTATCTTTGCAAATAAGTAAAGTACATACTTAATTTATCTAAACCATTTTTTAGACATTATCGAAGTCATGAAGCATATCAAACAATACTTGTCGGCTGCAATGATGCTCTGCGTCTTGCCAATTGCGGCAGAAAGAGTGCACGTAAGCACTCCCGGCACATCGCTTGTGCTCGATGCTGACAAAGGCAACCAGCTGAAATTCCTATACTACGGAAAAGCTCTCAAAGGCGTAGATCTTGACAATTTCACTTCCGGCGGCGCAGGCTGGCAATCCGCTTATCCAGTCTATGGACTATGGCCCGAAAAAGAGGCGGCCATGAGTGCTGTACACTCAGACGGCAACATGGTGCTCGACATGGTGGTGGATAAGGTGGCCTCACGTAAGGATGCAGACGGTTCAGAGGTCACAACAGTCACTCTGACCGATAAGGTTTACCCATTTAATGTAGATGTGAACTACCGCACATATCCAGGTGAAGATGTGATCGAGACCTGGACAGAGACCACCCATAATGAAAAAGGCAATGTGAAGCTTACCCGCTTCATGTCGGGCTATCTGCCATTGCGCCGGAGCGATCTGCATGTGTCGCAGCTTTACGGCTCATGGGCTAACGAGGGTAGGGTGGAGGAGGCCCCGCTGCCTCATGGAGTGAAGATCATTAAAAACAAGGATGGCGTAAGAAACTCACATACCTCACATGGCGAAGTGATGATCTCGCTCGACGGGAAGGGACGTGAGAACGACGGCAGGGTCATAGGGGCGGCTCTATGTTACGGCGGCAACTATAAACTGATGTTTGATACAGATGATTCTGACTATCATCATTTCTTTGCCGGAATAAACGAAGAGAATTCTCCCTATAATCTTAAGAAAGGGGAGACATTCGTGACGCCTCCTCTGGCACTTACGTATTCAGAGGAAGGACTTGGTGGCGCAAGCCGCAACTTCCACCGTTGGGGCCGCAATCACCGTCTTGCCAACGGCGACACACCGCGCAAGGTATTGCTAAACAGCTGGGAGGGCGTTTACTTCGACATCAACGAAGAGGGTATGCAGCAGATGATGACCGACATATCCTCCATGGGTGGCGAGCTCTTCGTGATGGACGACGGATGGTTTGGCGACAAATATCCGCGTAAGAACGACTCTTCATCGCTCGGCGACTGGAGCGTTGACACAGAGAAACTTCCTGCCGGAATACAAGGCCTCTGTGATGCGGCCAGGGAACGTGGCATAAAGTTTGGTATCTGGATTGAACCGGAGATGGTAAACCGTGTTTCGGAACTATATGAGAAGCATCCGGAATACGTGATAAAATCGCCAAAACATGAGGCGATTCAGGGGCGCGGTGGCACTCAGTTGGTGCTCGACATGGCCAACCCCAAGGTGCAGGATCTCGTTTTCAGTGTGGTTGATACCCTTATGACCAAGTATCCGGAGATCGACTATATCAAATGGGATGCCAACGCTCCGGTGATGAATCATGGTTCGCTTTACCATTCGGCAGATAATCAGAGTCATCTTTATATTGACTACCACAAAGGCCTTGAAAAAACACTCCAAAGAATCCGTGAGAAATATCCGGATGTCACGATACAGGCTTGCGCGAGCGGAGGCGGCAGAGCAAACTGGGGTGTACTTCCTTATTTCGACGAATTCTGGGTTAGTGACAACACCGATGCTCTCCAGCGCATCTACATGCAGTGGGGCACAAGCTATTTCTTCCCGGCCATAGCCATGGCCTCCCATATCTCAGCCTCACCCAATCATCAGACTCACCGCATCGTGCCCCTGAAATTCCGCACAGACGTTGCCATGAGTGGACGCCTCGGTATGGAGATACAGCCGAAAAACATGACAGAGGAGGAGAAAGAGCAGACCCGGCGCGCTATTGCCGACTATAAGAAAGTGAGGGATGTGGTTCAGTTTGGCGATCTTTACCGTCTTCTCTCGCCCTATGAGGGTAAAGGTGCAGCCTCTCTGATGTATGTGAAGCCGGACAAGAGTGATGCCGTGTACTACTGGTGGAAGACGGAGCAGTTTGTGAATCAGCAGTTGCCGCGCGTCACTATGGCGGGTCTGGATCCCGATAAGGAATACACAGTCACAGAGCTCAACCGCATTGACAATGAGCCTTTGCCTTTTGAGGGAAAGACATTCACCGGGAGCTATCTGATGTCTAATGGTCTTGAGATGCCCCTCAGCCATAAGGTAGACTGGAATAAGCGTAATGACTACGCCTCCCGTGTGCTCCGCCTCACCGCCCGCTGAATTTCCCTAAGGAGAGCACTGATAATTATCTCAGGGATCTTTACATGGATCCAGTATAAGCATTAATCAAAAGAAATCGCTGTAGTCGATACAAGGACTACTGCGATTTCTTTTGATTAATGGTAGTTGAGTGGAATCACTTAGGTATCGTCAAGCCTATTGATTCGATATAGGCGGTTTGTGGAGTGCAGTTCTTGGCTTTGCACTGTTCAAGGAATTTGTCTAAGGCAGCCCGGGCTTTAGCACGGTCGGGTTTGGCATCACGGATCTCCGAGTATGTGTGGTGAGGAGCCTCTGCGAAGCGAATCACCTCTTCCCATTCTTCCGGCATAGTGATGCCCATCATGCAACTGTCGTCTTTTTTCTTGTAAGGCCAGAAGGTGTAGCCGATATTATTATCATTCATCACCTTAACAAAATCTGCCTGCCATTCATTAGTGTTGTGACCAATCTCTCCCATATACATCGGACGGTTGCTCGTGTTTTTGAAATCAATGTACGACTGTATCGCTTCTGCGGTGGCAGGTCCGCCGTAGCGGTGGCATGTGAACATCAACTGATCATCATAAGCCGTGTCTTTCAACGGCTCGAAATTGCTGTTCCATTGCGGAGCCCCGATGAGAATGATATGGTCGGGGTCGACTTCGCGTATTGCAGCTACGGCACGTTTTTGAAGCGGCTCAAGCTTGGAATTCAGTTCATCCTGGTTGTCGAAATAGGTTGCGATCGGTTCATTGATGAGTTCATAGCCGAGGATAGAGGCTTCATCCTTATATCGCTCGGCGATCGTGCGCCATATATCGCAGAATTGCTGTTGACTCTTCTCGCTTTCCATCAACCAGGGGTAGCCGTAAGAGTCATCGATATTATCGCCTGTCTGTCCGCCGGGAGCATCATGCATGTCGAGAATTAGATAGAGATCGTTGGCCTTGCACCAGCTGACTACGCTGTCGATGCGTGCGAATCCGTCCTGGTCTTTGGTCAGCCCCATAT
The DNA here is from genome assembly GCA_964622105.1 of uncultured Sangeribacter sp. GTDB lineage: Bacteria > Bacteroidota > Bacteroidia > Bacteroidales > Muribaculaceae > Lepagella. Next base: position 18,058 of record CAZUNU010000031.1, read on the forward strand.
AGTCTTCATCTGTGAAGAGCTTGTAATGGAAGGGGAGTCGGATGGTGTTGGCACCGGTGGAGGCTATGAAGTCGATGTCATCCTTAGTAATGTAATTGTCTTTGAAATCAGCCCAGAACTCTGCTGCCTTGTCGGGACCCACGAGTTCGCAGATAAGTTCATTTATCTGGTGCGGTGCGTTCATCCGTTGGAAGCCGAACATGTAGCCTTCCGGATTGAGCCAATTGCCGAGATTGGTGCCTACGATGTTGAGTTTGCTTCCATCAGGCTTGATCAGATCCTGCCCTTGAACCTGCACGAAACGCTCCTTGTTGGAGGTTGGTGTTTCAGTTGTCTTATGGGAACAGCTCCACATACAAGGGAGCAGTAGGGAAAGTAAGAGTGGTTTCAGTTTCATAAATATTAAGGTAAAAATGGAAGGGTTAGAAAAAAGGGACGCACGGACCGTGCGTCCCTTTTAAGGTTATTGGCATCGGGAGGTGACCGGTCACCTCCCGAGCTTCATTTATTTTGCAATCTGCATACGGATGTCAGACACTGTGATGTTTGTCTTGTCGGGCGCGCCGGCAAAGTCCATGCACACCTGGAGATTCTTGGTGTCGATGCCATCTTTGCCTTTGAAGAAGTAAGTGTAGGGATCACCAGCATCAACATTCACTCTGTCTACTACAATGAACACTCCGTCATCGTCGGCATTATCTCCTAAGGAATCGCCTTTCACTATCTTGACTGTAACGTTCTTGAGGTCTTTGTCAGACTCGATGGTGAGCATGAAGTCATACTTATGGTCGGCAGAGGTCTCAACATTTGTCCACATGTGAACCTGTCCTTGCCACTGGTCTCCACCGATTCCCTCCGGGCTGATGAAGCTGAAGCCACCCTGGAAGAATACGAGTTCAGGCTGGATGATAGGATCAGTGCTCCAGTTGCTGTCGGCAAACCAAGTGGATGATTTCACCACTTCGTAGTTGGCAAAGAGGTTGTCGGCGTCAGGGATGTTGGGAGCGAGAGATGCTGCGGGAATCTTGGTGCCGTCGTCATACTGATGCTCTTTGAACACGATGTTGGAAACCGAAATGTCGCAGTCGCCGAATCCGGCGAAGTCAAATGCAATCTTGAGAGTTCCTTCGAAGCCTTCCACATCGGAGAACCATACGATGGAGCCGTTGGGCTCAACATCTACCTGATCGGCGGTGAAGAAGGTGTTGTCGTCACCAAGCTTCTGAACCTTTACAGTCACAGCACCTGCCTTAGGAACGTTGACGTTGCAAGAGAAGTCGTAAGTGATACCGGAGTGTACCTCAATATTGGTCACAACATGCACCTGACCCTGCCATTGGTCGTTGCCCATCTCAGCCGGGGTATGGAAAGAGATGCCCTTGTCGGGAGTCAGAGTCACTGTCGGTTGATTGGGAAGTTCACTCCAGCTGCCATCTGCAAACCAAGTTGAAGCCACCTCAACTTCAGCATTCTTCCAGAGATTATACTCGGAGTCGTATTTGAAGCCGGTCACGGTCACGTCTGCCTCTGCCTTGGGAGCGATGATATACTGCCATGAGATTCCCTCAAGATCCTGCACGAGAGTGATCTCGTTCTTGCTGAATTTGGCGATACGGTATTTGGGATTAGCGAAAGCCGCCTCTGAAGGAACGTAGGGGAACGGGGTGTTGGCAGGAAGTGTAAGATAAAGATTAGCTCCTTGAGGCACGAGAGCGAAAGTGGAGTTCACTGTCCGGGCATCTACACGGAAGTCAACACCGTTATCAGGATTGTTGACTGTGTAGCCCGGGAGTGAGTGGATGCCTGTATTGGCATAGAATGTGCCGGCAGTGCCCGGATCGAAGGTGTAGGTGCCTTCAGTGTCAGCTCCGGTGTATCCGAAGATCAGAACGTTTTCATATACACCTTCCTGTTCTTTTGCACCGGGGCCACCGTTCCACCATTGTGTAGGATCAGTGTCGGGTCCGCAACCCATGTTGCCATCTTTTGTGCCGTCTACCGCCCACTCTTTTGTTGAGCCGTTGGTCAGGCCGTTGATGTAGGGGGTGAAGTCGAAGATAGTCTTGTCGATATGGATGGTGCCCATTACAGAACCATCCGACACACCGTTGCCGTTTCCGACCTTCATTTCTACCGGATAGTCACCTGCTATGGTGATGAGGTCGCGGTATGTGAGAGATGTAGATGGACGGGTGCTTTCATTGATATACCAAACCGGGTAGACTCCTTTTGCAACGGCTCCATTCTTGTCGAGAATGTTGAGCTCAACGTTGTTGAATTCGTCGACAGATATTCCTATCTGATAATCCGAAGCCTGAGGTACACCGGATTGTTTGGGCTGGAAGTTGGAATCCGGAGAGCAAGCGCCCATGGCGAGCAACACTCCCGCCATAGATGCGAAGCCCAATATTTTATTTGTAGTCTTCATGTTTTCTTTCTTTTAGGGAGAGTGAAATTACTGGAAATAAGCATCGTTCTGCTTGAGAGTGCCGTGACACTTGTCGATCTCAGACTGCGGGAATGGGA
>CAZUNU010000032.1:0-20168 GCA_964622105.1 uncultured Sangeribacter sp.
AGGTCATGGCCACCTCCACGGGCACACCGTTGCGCATCGTGTTGAGATGGATCACATCCTCAATGAGGGGCTCCTTACCCTGGTCGAGATATTTTACAAACTGCTTAAGGCCCTCATCGCTATGGAAAACCTCCTTGCGTGGCTCACCCTTCTCGTCAAGCTCGCGCATATCCGTGAGCGTAAGGGTAATGCCCGCATTAAGATATGCCAGATCGCGAAGACGGTTGGCCAAAGTCTCGTAATCATATACTGTCTCGGTAAAGATGGAGGCATCCGGATGGAAAATGATCGTTGTTCCGGTATGATTCGTCTCGCCGATCACCAGAAGGTCGCATGTCGGCTTGCCGAAGGCATATTCCTGCATATGCACCTTACCATCGCGATGGATCTCTGCACGAAGATAATCGGAGAGAGCGTTCACACAACTAACACCCACACCGTGCAGACCACCTGATACTTTATATGAACCTTTGTCGAACTTACCGCCGGCGTGAAGCACCGTGAGCACCACCTCGAGAGCGGGCTTGTTCATTTTTTCGTGCATGTCAACGGGAATACCACGTCCGTTGTCGTCTACACGTATGGAATTGTCTTCAAGGATCGTGACCTTTATATCGTTGGCAAATCCGGCCAACGCCTCATCGATTGAGTTATCCACGACCTCATATACAAGATGATGCAGGCCGCGTCCCGAAATATCGCCGATATACATGGCCGGGCGCTTCCTTACGGCCTCAAGACCTTCGAGCACCTGGATGTTATCCGCTACATAATCTTGTGCCTGCACATCCTGCAGTTCTGTTTCATCTGCCATATTATTCTGATGTTCAAATATTTGTCATTGTCCGAATCAATTTCTGACGCTTCTTGTGCCTCTTCTCTGCCCGTGGCTTTTCCGTCTGCCTGACAGACGCGTGCATCATCGTCCGAAATTCGGCTATTTCGTTACAAAATTACAAAAAAATCCCCTCTTAAGCAATTTTTTGAGTCAGTATATTTACCTCCCTACCGTTCAGAGAACACTGAATTTTTTAAACTTTACTCCATTATTGTGTGTTTTATCAAAAAAATGTTAATTTTGCGCCCAAGTAGAAACTTTCATGCCTTATTTAGGCTTTCTTACCGAATAATTCCATCTTACCGAATAATTCTCGGCGCACAAAATACATACTGCGATGAAAAACCTTGTTATCGTCGAATCGCCTGCTAAGGCTAAAACCATAGAAAAATTCCTCGGCAAAGACTTCTCTGTCATGTCGAGCTACGGTCATATACGCGACTTGCAGAAGCACGGCTTCTCCATAGATATTGACGACGGATTCAACCCCGTCTACGAAATACCGGACGATAAGAAGGAGCTCGTTAAGAAACTGAAGAAAGCAGCCGCGGAGGCCGACGTCATCTGGCTCGCTTCCGATGAAGACCGCGAAGGTGAAGCCATTGCATGGCACCTCGCGGAAGTGCTCAATCTGGATCCTGCTACAACAAAAAGAATCGTATTCCATGAGATTACGAAACCCGCAATACTGAACGCTATCGAGAATCCCCGTACAATCGACATTGACCGTGTCAATGCCCAACAGGCGCGACGGGTGCTCGACCGTATCGTGGGCTTCGAGCTCAGCCCGGTGCTATGGAAAAAGATCAAGCCGGCCCTGAGCGCCGGACGTGTGCAAAGTGTGGCCGTGCGGCTTATCTGTGAGCGCGAGGAGGAGATCTCCGCTTTCCAGCCGGAATCTTTCTTCCGTGTGAATGCGCTCTTCAAGTCGGCTGACGACCGTGAGGTAAAAGCCGAACTGGCCCGACGCCTTAACAACAACGAAGAGGCTTCTAATCTTCTCGAAATGTGCAAGAAAGCCACGTTCGATGTAGCTGAAGTCAACGTAAAGCCACTAAAACGCTCCCCCTACCCTCCGTTCACCACTTCCACTCTCCAACAGGAAGCCTCGCGAAAACTCGGATTCACGGTCAACCAGACCATGGTGCTTGCCCAGAAACTATATGAGGATGGAAAGATCACCTACATGCGTACCGACTCCACCAATCTTTCGGACATGGCGCTTCGCGACATCTCTGCGGTGATCAAAGGTTCTTTAGGCGAGAATTATCTCAAGATACGTCATTATCATACTCATTCCAAAGGTGCCCAGGAGGCTCACGAAGCCATCCGCCCCACCTATATCTCCAACCGCACCATCGACGGCACCGCTCAGGAACAGCGCCTATATGAGCTTATCTGGAAGCGCGCGGTAGCCTCACAGATGGCCGATGCCGAAATTGAAAAGACAAGTGTCGATATCACTTCTCCCCACATACCCGAGACCTTCAAAGCTGAAGGCGAGGTGGTAAAGTTCGATGGTTTCCTTAAAGTATGGAAAACCGAGAATGCACGTCAGCAGGAGTTTGTGGAATTGCCGCCTCTAAAGGTAGGAGATCCGCTTACAGCCGAAGAGATCACAGCCACCCAGCGCTTCACACAGGCTCCGGCAAGATACACCGAGGCTTCGCTTGTAAAGAAAATGGAGGATCTTGGCATCGGACGCCCATCCACCTACGCTCCTACAATCTCCACCATTCAGGCTCGTGATTACGTGAAGCGTGGTGAGAAAGAGGGTGTGAAGAGAGATTACGAGGTGCTTCGTCTCAAGAAAGGCAAGATCACCACATCTATCCAGTCGGAAAGCACCGGAAGTGAAAAAGGACGTCTCGTGCCTACGGATGTGGGCATGGTGGTAAATAAATTCCTGACGGAATATTTCCCCGATATTCTTGACTATAACTTCACTGCGAAAGTTGAGGAGAAATTTGATGACATCTCAGAAGGGAAACTGGGTTGGCAGAAGGAAATTTCAGACTTCTACGGCGATTTCCATCCCTCAATAGAGAAAATCAATGCAATGCGCCTCGACCATAAAGTTGGAGAGCGTATTCTCGGTGTACATCCCACGACCGGGCGCCCCGTATCTGTAAAAATCGGACGTTTTGGTCCTGTGGTGCAGATCGGCACGGCAGAGGATGAGGAGAAGCCGCTTTTCGCGAGCCTCCTTGCCGACCAGAGCGTGGCTACAATCACATTGGAAGAGGCCTTGAAACTCTTCGATCTTCCCCGCACAGTGGGTAAGTATGAAGGCGAAGATGTAGTGGCCGCCATCGGACGTTTCGGGCCGTATATCAAATATGGGAAGTCATTTGTTTCCATCCCTAAAGATCTTACTCCCCAAGGAATTACTCTTGATGAAGCCATCGCGCTTATCGAGGCAAAGAAGCAGGAGGAGGCCAACCGTCTTATAAAGACCTTCCCTGAGATTCCGGGGTTGGAAGTGCTCAACGGACGTTATGGTCCCTATATGGCTTATAAACCGGAAGGTGCCAAGAAGGCTGTGAATTATAAGATACCGAAGACAACTGATGCGGCCGCACTCACAGCGGAAGAGGCGCAGAAGCTGATGGAAGCGCAGGATGCCGCTCCAAAACGCACGGCACGCAGGAAGAAATCCTGATATTTTTCAGCTGAAAGTGAAAGCAAAGAGATTATAACCACCCAGAGCGGATCCGACCAATGTCTGATCTGCTCTTTTTTAATAAAAAAATTTCATTATCTACAATAAAAATGTTAAATTTGCTATTTAAAATCTGATACCCTTATCCGTTTGTCAGATCCAAACGGCAGGAATCAACTGCTTGATATATTCCGGCATTCTGATAAGCAATTATTTAACCGGTGTCGACTTAACTTGTATCAATCAACCAATAGGTACACTTTCATTATTTCTTATCCTCAGGGAAACAAGGATTTTTCGGGAACAGGGATTTTATCGGGAATTAGGATTTTCGGGATTTTTCAGCGAAAGATGCACGTTGATGTGTCTGTTGCAATGCTTGAATAATTGAGTGTTTATAAATAAAAGTTTTCAATCTAACCCTTATTATTAAATGTTGAGAAGAAGATTTGATGGTAAGATGATAGGCTCGCTGTTAGTTATGATCATGACAGTGTGCCTTTCAGCATTCGCGGGCCTGAGGTCTGACGATTCGTGGACGCTGAATCCCTCTGATTTTCGCTATGACATGTCGCTTTATTTCACTCTTCAATCCAAAGATTATGAGAATCTTGACGAGTATGAAATTGGCGCTTTCATAGGTGATGAATGTAGAGGTGTAGCCGAGAAAATAGAATTGCCCGAAGGTGGAAGTTGCATGTATATGCGCATACGCAGCAACACTACCGAACCCGAGGCAGTCACCTTTCTGGTGCGTGACAAAAAGACCGGTGACACTGTCACTCTGAAAAGCTCCGATGGTGAGGAATTTCAATTCAAGGCAGACACGATGGTAGGACTGCCCTCTGATCCGTTTCTCCTGACCGTATGGTATGAAATCTCGGTTAAAGCCGGAGAGCATGGCAGTGTCGACTTTAAAGATGGAGCCTATCCAGGTGGCACCGTACTGAAATTGGAGGCGGTCGCTGATGAAGGCTATCATTTCGAAAGCTGGAGCGATGGCGTAAAGGAGGCTGTTAGAGAAATCACGGTTTCTGAAGATCTCGAACTTACCGCCACCTTTGCGGTTTCAAGCTTTAAGGTGACTTTCAAGATCGGCGATGAAGTAATCGCTGAGAAGGAGGTGGAGTTCGGTGCTGAGATCGAAGCCCCTGAAGCTCCCGAGAAGGAGGGTTACTCATTCTCCGGCTGGGGTGAAATACCCGAGACTATGCCTGCCGAGGATCTCGCTTTCGAAGGCTCTTACTCAGTGAACAGCTACAAGCTCACTTTCAAGATCGGCGATGAGGTGATCTCCGAGAAGGAGGTTGAGTTCGGTGCAAAGATCGAAGCCCCCGAGGCTCCCGAAAAGGAGGGTTACACATTCTCCGGATGGGGTGAAATACCCGAGACGATGCCTGCAGAGGACCTTTCTTTCGAAGGCTCTTACTCAGTGAACAGCTACAAGGTGACTTTCAAGATTGGCGACGATGTAATCGCTGAGAAGGAGGTTGAGTTCGGTGCTGAGATCGAAGCTCCCGAGGCTCCCGAGAAGGAGGGTTACTCATTCTCCGGATGGGGTGAAATACCCGAGACGATGCCTGCAGAGGATCTCGCTTTTGAAGGCTCTTACTCAGTGAATACCTACAAGTTGACTTTCAAGATCGGCGATGAAGTAATCGAAGAGAAGGAGGTTGAGTTCGGTGCTGAGATCGAAGCTCCCGAGGCTCCCGAGAAGGAGGGTTACTCATTCTCCGGCTGGGGTGAAATACCCGAGACGATGCCTGCCGAGGACCTTGCTTTCGAAGGTGCTTACACAGTGAACAGCTACAAGCTCACTTTCAAGATCGGCGATGAGGTAATCGCTGAGAAGGAAGTGGAGTTTGGTGCTGAGATCGAAGCCCCGGAGGCGCCAGAGAGGGAGGGTTACTCATTCTCCGGATGGGGTGAGCTGCCCGAGACTATGCCTGCCGAGGATCTTTCTTTCGAAGGTTCATATGCAGTGAACAGCTACAAGCTTACTTTCAAGATCGGCGATGAGGTGATTTCCGAGAAGGAGGTTGAGTTCGGTGCCGAAATTGAGGCTCCAGAAGCTCCAGTGAAAGAGGGATACATATTTGATGGCTGGAATGACGTGCCCGAGACAATGCCGGCACACGATGTGGTCGTAACCGGTACGATGTCAGTCGATCCGTCATCTTCGGTCAATACCATTGGTGTAGCTGCAGACGATGCAGTGACTGTATTCGACCTCAATGGCAAACTGCTCTTCAAGAATGTGAAAGCATCTGAAGTTGCCGGTCGACTTACTCCCGGTGTCTACATCATCAATGGCAAGAAAGTAATGATTAAATAAAATCAAACAAACTAACACAACACCTTATGTTTAAATCAATTCCGAAGGCGCTGATTCTGGCTATGTGTGTGGCCGCTCCGGTTCTTGCAAACGGAGCTACCCGCTCTCCGGAAGAGGCAAAGGCTATTGCCGCCGATTTCTTCAAGGCGGAACAAATTGCCCGTCTGGCTGATAAGGATGCGTTCGAGCTCGTGCATATGGCCGACAACGGTGCGCTCAATCCTGTTAGTTATGTATTTAACGCAAAAGACGGGAAAGGCTTCATCATCGTCTCTGCTGAAGATGATGCCATCCCTGTGGTGGGATATTCCGATGAGAACATCTTTGACGTATCGCTGATTCCCGATGCAGTGGCATCCATGCTGTCGGCTCCTGTGTTTGCCGGCTATGACGCTGTCACGTTCTCCTCCACTCGCGCTGAGGAGCATCCGCTTTCCACTCCTCTCTGGAGCCAGGAAGCACCTTTCAACAACAAAATACCCAATCGTCGTCTTGTAGGATGCGTCGGTGTGGCTCTGGCCGAGATCATGAAGTATCATGGATATCCCGCTCAACGTCCATCCTCTCTGGTAGGCGCCGGAGAATCATCCGCCTACGACTGGGCCAATATGCGCGACGACAACTATCGCAGCGGCTACTCCGAAGATGAAGCAGAGGCAGTGGCCAATCTCATTTCAGACGCCGCCATCGCCATAGGCACTGATTTCGGGTTGTCAAGTTCAAGCGCTTTTGAAGTGAAAGTGCCTGCCGCACTTATGGAAATGTTCGGCTACGACGCAGGGGTTTCATATAAGAAACTTTCTGAGATAAGTCAGAACGAATGGGTGCAGATTCTGAAGAATGAGATCGACGCACAGCGTCCGGTGCTCTTCAGCGGACAGGACATCACAGCAGGACATGCGTTCGTCTGCGACGGCTACAGAATTGAAGACAATGGCTCCATCAAGCTCAGATTCAACTGGGGCTGGGGAGGTTCGGCCAATGGTTATTATGCTCCCGGAGCACTCAATCCTGTGGTCAGCAAGGCTCACAGCTACAACAATCTACAGACAATCGTATACAACATCAAGCCTGCCACCAACGACATCCAGTGGTCGCCCATCCATCTTACCAATGATGAGAATCAGGTGGGTCTGACGCTTGACGTCACCATCATATCCTCAGCCAAGCCCTTTACGGTAAGAGCCGGCGCACTGAAGAACATCACCAACCGTGATTTCTCCGGTCAGCTCTCGATCGCGCTCTTCGACTCTGCAGGTAAGATGAAGACTCTTCTGAACGAAGGAAGAAACTTCAACCTCATCTCCCTGCAGACCGTGAAGTATGTCGACTTCACCGGTAATCTGCCGGCCGATGTCACACTGGCCGCTGACGACGTGGTGCGCCTCGTCACCCGCGCCGGAGATAATGAGGAATGGCTCCCTGTGGCAGCTGATCTTCTTGTCTACGGCGAGGCACGTGCACAAGGAGGAACCTTGCAGCGTTTCAATATTGATCTTCCAGAAGAAGAATGGGATGTCTACAGCACAAACGGATCAAGCAAGGTAGTCAAGGGGCGCGATTATACGTTCCAGGTCTACAATGAGAACCCTGCCAATGTCCTTACCGTAAAGGCCAACGGCACAATCATAACTCCTGAGGCCGACAACCATACCTACCGCATCATCAATGTGCTCTGCGACCAGACCATAAAGATCATAGTGCAGAATGCGGCCGACGTGCTCACCAAGAGCGTGCTATGGCTTGAAGCCGGCAATCTCCAGAATCTTCTTGACGAAAAGGAAACTTCTACGGTGACTGATCTTACCCTCTTCGGCACAATGAACGTAGATGACTTCTCATTCATCCGCGAGAAGATGAAGATAAACCGCCTTGACATATCTCAGGTGACAATCGTGGCAAACGGAGCGAATCCGGCCAATGCTATCCCTACCAAGGCTTTCAACGGCTACCGTTCACTCCAGACAATCATCCTGCCCAAGAACCTCACTACCTTCAAGAATGGTTGCCTGGCCCAGACCGGACTCACCTCGATAGAGATTCCGGAAAGCGTCTCTACTTTCGAGTACAACGTTTTCGTGGGATGCAACAATCTCCGCACCGTCATATATCGCCGTTCCAATCCGGCATGGGTGAACTGGTGTGTATTCAATGGCACTCCCAAGGAGACACTCATCGTGCCCACAGGAGCTACATCCACTTATAAATCTAAAGAATATTGGCAAGATTTCAAGAATATCCAGGAAGAGGAATTTGCATCAACTCCCTCTACCTACAATGTAAATTTTGCCGCGAAGAAAGGTATAAACGTCTATGAGCAGACAGAGGGTGCGCAATTCACACCCGGTCAGCAATACTCCTTCAAGCTGGATACCGATGACTCTATCGGAGATGCCCTTCTTGAAGTCTACGCCAACAACACGCGCCTATATCCCGACAATCAGGGCTACTACAGACATCAGATCTCGGGCAATACCCTCTTCCACATAGAGTTCCGTGAGCCCCAGCCCACTACTCCGGACACTGCCTGGAAGATTACAGGCGCCGAGGGAGGTGTTGGTCTTGTGTCGGAAGCTGTCAATGTAATCCCCGGAAAGAACTTCACTGTAAGAGCGAATGCAATCAAAGTGCCCTCCGGAGATCATGCTTCAAAATTCTTCGGAATGGTTCTTACTGACAAAGACGGCGCGATCAAGGAGTTCATCTCCCCCATCTATACCAACACGGTAGTCACCACCGGCAACCTTACCTTCAACTTCACATGTCAGGTAAAAGAGGCTACTGTAAAGGAAGGCAACGAGATTCGTCTTGCCACTTCGTACAACAAGAAAGTATGGAATCTCGTGCCGGCTGATGCCGACACTGTGGCTGATCGTCTGCTCGCATTAGGCAATCCTGTGGTATATCACGACATCAATATGCCCCAGACGCTTAACGGAGCCAAGATCGAGGGAGCAGCCACTCAGATTGTACACGGCATGCCTTTCAACCTGAAGGTAGTGCCCGAGCAATCCACCCAGCGCGTCACTGTAGCCGTCAACGGTATCAACAAGGCTGTCAATGCAGCCCTGGCCAATATCTCCATCCCATCTGTGACAAGCGACCTCGACATCACCATGATGATCACAGACGCTGACGCCACAGACTTCGTTGTGGTCAACATCAAGGAAGGCGAACTGGCTTCCAAGCTGGCCGAGTGTCCGGAGCGCATCAAGCTTATCGGCACAATGCTTGTAAGCGAATTCGACGTATTCCGCAACAACACAAGCAAGATCATCGATCTCGACCTTTCTGACGTCACCATAAAGGGCACCGCATTCACCCGTAATTCAATTCCTGAGAATGCCTTCACTCCCAAGGCGTCAACAGCTGCCTCCGCACTGCGCACCATCATTCTTCCCGAGAATCTGGAGCGTATCGATGATAATGCCTTCAACCGTTGTATCCAGCTTTCAGAGATCACCATCCCTGCAAGCGTCACTTACATCGGCAGCAACGCATTCACCTACTGCACAAGCTTGAAGACGATCACGGTCAATAATCAGACTCCTCCCGCTCTCGGCAGCCTGAGTCCGTTCCCGTCAAATTCCTCTTCTGTCACTCTCTATGTGCCCAAGGGATACGAGAACTACTATACAGCTTCTACCGCTTCCTACTGGAACACGCTCAACGTTTATAAGAATGAAGACCCCAAGGATTACTATTGGGTGAAATATGATCCCACAAGATTGCGTGTGTACGGCAGCCATGATCCAAGCAATATCGGAGTCACTGCTACGGTTGGTTATGAGTTCCGCTTCATCCTCCCCAACGTACAGAAGGCAAGCTATTACAGCGCTACTGACTTCTGCCGCACAGGTGTAGCCTTCAAGCTGTATGACAACGGCTTCGACGTGATAGGTGATCTCATCAAAGGCACCGTGCCTCCCTACACCCCGGCTACTTGTCCTTATAAATTTGAGGAGGTGCTCCAGAACTATACTACCGACGGCGGTATCTTCAGGATGAAGTGGCTTCCTTCTGAGCCTGACAACAATTTCTATAAGCCTCAGAACCATGAGATAGATCTCGTGTTCTATTATCCCATCACCTTCCAGTATGGTGAAGGCTTGGAGGGTCTCACTTCCAAGTTCGTCAATTTAGGTAAGGATGTGCAATGGAACAATGTGAAGAAGAGCTGGTTTAACTACGCCGACAAGTCTGAGACATTGGTTAGTCTTTATCGTGAGAACTCCGACATTCAGTTTGTTCTCACCGCTCCGGCTCAGCATGACCTCGTGGATCCGGTAGTCACCATCAGACACAGAATCATGGTCAGTCCGGGCACAAATCCGAAATATGAGGAGAAAGAATTGGTTGTGGAGCCCAATATCGAAGGAATCTACACCATTCCACAACTCCCCGGCGACACATGGGTAAGCGTTGCAGGCCAACTCGTGCGCCACGTCGAGGTTGAAGAGGGACAGCCCGTAGCTTCCGAAGACCTCACAGCAGTGGTTGAAGAAGAGGTAGCCGAATTTAAGGATCTTGCCGTGACAGGCAACATCGAGGAAGAGGCATTTGAATCTCTCCGCGATAAGTTCAAGGCTGTCGAGACTCTTGACCTCACAGGCATCACCAACGAATCTCTTCCCGAGAATGCACTCGCCGGTCTTGAGAATCTCCGTACAGTAGTCTTGCCTCTCACAGTTACAGAGCTTGGTGCCGGTGCGTTCCAGAATTGCTCTAACCTTGAGACAGTGACTATCCCGGGTGTAAGCACTATCGGAGAAGGCGCTTTCGAGGGTTGCGATAACCTCACCAGCATTATCATTCCCTCAGCCGGCAAGGGTCAGACGACACGTTCGGCAGAGGCAACGGGCATCACAGCCGAATCTTTCACCGGTCTCAACCCCAACTGCCTTATCTACTTGGGTTCAGAATCAATTCCTGATTCCGATCATCTCAACATCATTCTCAATGAGAACGGCACGCGTGTGGCAGCTTCAGATATTGTACTTGACGGCAACTATGCGTTCAGCGCTCCGGCAAGCTTCAATCTCGGCACCCACCGCATCTCCTTCACCGCCCACATTCCGGGCAGCAACTCGGCAGATGAAAACGGTGGATGGAAAGGCCTCATGCTGCCATTCACTCCTACAGGCATGGAATTCGGTGTTGAATTCGGCAACCGCGCAGGCAGCGGATTGAAGATTGTATCTTTCGCCAATCCGGGCGACACTGAGATGACACACATCGAGACTCTCGAAGCCAATACACCTTACATGGCTCACGTTGTAGCTCCGTTTGAGTCTGTACCCGTCACCTTCTATGCCGAGACAATCCATCAGGGTGAGAATGCCGGTGCTGTAGCCGACGAGTATGACCTCATCTATACTCCCAACCCTGAGGAACTTTACAAAGAAGGCAAGGACTTTACTCTCTATGGTTCGTTTAACGGCGAGTCAATCCTTGGTTCTGCTCTTGGACTTAATGAGGAGGGCAGCCACTTTATAGCTACCGCAGAGGCGGCAGTGCCGGGTGCATTCTCAGCTTACCTCACTGCCAACAAGGGCACAGAGGCCACTGAGCTGGCTATAGGCGAACATGCTGTCTGGGTGAACGAGCCTGCCGGCGCCAACGGCACCCAGCTTTATCGCGGCGACAAGGTGGAACTTGTAAGCTCCACAAAGAAAGCTACCATCTATTATACTCTTGACGGCTCCGATCCTTCTGACCCGGAGGGTACAAGAAAAGCCTATGAGACTCCGCTTGACCTTGATGGCGAAAACCTTAGCCTTAAGGCTGTGGCTGTCTACAAAGACTATTCTTCCGATAATGTGGATCTCGACTTCCAGCTCAAGAAAGTCAATATCGACTATGACCTTGCTCCCAACTGGAACTGGATTTCTCATAATATGGAGACAGAAGTTGAGGTGGCCGAATTCGCGAAAGATGGTATAAGCCGCATACTTTCTCAGACTCAAGAGACAGTGCGCGACCCGAAACTCGGACTTGTAGGCAATCTCAAGACCATACAGCCTGCTCAGGCATATAAGGTATGCACCTCCGGTAATGGTACAAAGGCTAATATCTCCGGCGTGGCATTACGTCCGACAGCTACAGTTCACCTCAGCAAAGGCTGGAACTGGATCGGTTGCCCTGTTGATGACGCAAGTCTTGCAGTGGCTGATCTTCTCGCCAACCTCGAAACTGAAGAGGGCGACATGATTGTTGGTCTCGAAGGCTTCCAGCAGGTTGACGCTGAAGGCAACTGGACAGGTACACTTCCCGAGCTCTCGGCAAGCGCAGGTTATCTCTACTTCAGCAACTCTGAGAAAGACTTCGCCTACAACCTTGTTAAGGCTGAGGCAACCGAGACTAAGAAGGCTGAGGCCACTACAAGATCGCTTGAAGACACTCCTTGGATTGTAGACATCCACAGATATGCAAGCGTGATGCCTATGACCGCTGTAGCAGTTGATGGAGATGGCTTCGATACTTCTGCTGATGAATATAAGGTAGCCGCCTTCTGTGGCAAAGAGTGCCGAGGCATAGGTCAGGCAGTTGATGGCGTCCTTATGCTCAACATCCACGGTAATGCAGGCGACAACATTGTCTTCCGCTTCATCGATTCTGAAGGCAACGAGTATGTCACCTCATCCACTATCGTCTTCAATGAGATGCCGGTGGGTTGCATAGCTGAGCCTTACACCATCACTCTCAAAGCCCTTTCTTCTGTAAACGGCATTGAAGCCGATGGCCTTGAAATTGTCAGCGAGAACGGCGCTATCGTTGTGAAGGGTGAGTTGTCCGGTTCAGTTTCCGTAGAGGTATATGACCTCGCAGGCAACCGTCTGGCTGTATCTTCCGCATCTCACGGCACTGTCACCGTTGACGGTCTTGAGCCCGGCATCCGCCTCATCGTAGTCCGCACCGGTTCCGACATCATCTACCGCAAAGTAATGGTGAAATAAGCCGTAGTAAATACTTTCCAGGTCATGTGAAACCATCCGGTTTCACATGACCCACAAGAAAAGGAGCGTATGTGTCAACCGCCACATACGCTCCTTTTTATATCAAATCAAATTACTAACTTGGGTCAAATCTTGCTCTCCTCCATCCTCTTAGTGACATAATCACATATTCTCCTTCTAAGGTCATTTGCCATATCCATTAATATTCTTCCTTCACCTTCCTCTAAAGAAAATACATTTTGATAATCAGCTTTCTCTCTCATAGTTTGCAACTTACCATAAAGGACCCCATCTTGCCGACTGAATATTCCAGTCACTACATAGGATTTTCCAAACTGAATGGATGTGCCTTTATGGGTACCAGGCCTAATGCCATCTATCAACAACATTGCATTTATAGCATGAAAAACCGCATAGTACAATCTATTGGCAACCAAATCCCAATAGCCCAGATTAGCTGTAGCCAGTGCCTGTTCCATATTTTTGTCGGATTTCTCTAATAATAATCCTGTGGCAATCATTCTTTGGGAGGTGTCAAGCGTCATAATAATATTGAGTCTTGTTGCACATTAAGATAGAAGGCGGTGTTACGCTCAGCATCCCACTCGCTACGAGTATAGAGTAAAGGGGTAATCTGTTCCCCTAAATGCCAACCAATTTCAGTAAATGGAAATGCAAATTTCTCAAAAGCATCTTTCGTTGACAAGGAATCATCGGTCACTATAAGAATATCCCAATCAGAATTGGTATCTGCATCTCCTCTGGCACGCGAGCCGTAAAGATATGCAGAGACAGGAAGATTTGCAAATAAACTATTCGCCAATCTCTTTAATTCGATAAAAATTCTGTTTTGCCCTATCATATGGCTACCAACTATTAATCTAATCTAGTGTCTCCGAAGTGAGAATACAAAGTTAATGTAAATAAACTTTTTTACCAAGTTCCCGGCTTGATTTCGCTATGCATCATTTTTAGTTCTTATGATTTCAGAAAACCGGATGAGTCGGGGGCGACTCATCCGGTTTTCTTTGTTATGACAAGCGTATGGAGAGGGGGTTACTTGTGAGCGAGGAGAAGGTGCTTGAAGGCGGGGAAGTCAGCCGGAAGGCCGATGCTCTGCTTCTTTCCGGCCATAAACGCCTTAAGGCGCTCAGGGATAGCTACCTCTTTACCCGTGATTCCCTCAACTGTCTCCTTGAACTTGGCAGGATGGGCTGTCTCAAGGAATATGCCGGTCTCTCCGGGTTCAAGCAACTCTTCAAGGGCCCGGTAAGCCACTGCACCGTGCGGATCAAGCTGATAGCCGGTCTCCTCAAGAGTAGCCTTTACTGTGGCGGCTATCTCATCATCTGAATAAGTTATGCCGCTTATGTCTCCACATATGGCCGCATGATCTTTGCCGTAGAGATCGAGCACACGAGCAAAGTTGCTCGGATCGCCTACGTCCATCGCATTGGCTATTGTCTGCACCGAATGACGCGGACGATATTCTCCAGTCTGAAGATACTGATAGAATATATCGTTGGCATTGTTAGCGGCTATGAAACGCTTGATAGGAAGACCCATGCGCTTGGCTATAAGGCCGGCGGTTATGTTGCCGAAATTACCGCTCGGCACACAAACCACGACGTTATCCGGATCAGCGCCATCCTTGACGGCCTGTGCATACGCATGGAAATAATAGAACATCTGCGGGAGGAAACGCGCCACATTGATTGAATTGGCTGACGTAAGCATCATCTCCCTGTTGAGCTCCTCATCTAAGAAAGCCTGCTTCACAAGTGCCTGGCAATCATCAAATGTACCGTCTACCTCAAGAGCCACTATATTTCGGCCTAAAGTAGTGAACTGGCTCTCCTGAATCGGACTTACCTTCCCTTTGGGATAGAGCACAAACACACGTACGCCCTCCACCCCCAAGAAGCCGTTGGCCACAGCGCTGCCGGTGTCGCCGGATGTAGCCACAAGCACATTCACAAGTCTATCCTTGTTCTCACGGTTGAAATAACCGAGAAGACGCGCCATGAAACGTGCGCCCACATCCTTGAAAGCAAGCGTTGGCCCATGGAAAAGTTCCAATGAATATACATTATCCTTCACCTTAACCAGGGGTATAGGGAAATTCATGGTCTCCTTGGTGAGAGCCTCAAGCTGAACCGGATCTACATCCTCACCGAAGAGAGTCCGGGCCACCTCAGTTGCCATCTCCGGAAGAGTCATCTCGGGAAGACGCTTTATAAAATCTTCTGAAAGTCGTGGAAATGTCAGCGGCATATACAGTCCGCGGTCGGGAGCAAGACCTTTCACCACCGCTTCCTCAAGGGAAACCTCGGGGCTATTACCTGCAGTGCTTCTATATTTCATAATCTCTTGATTTTTACCTCTTATTAAACTTATCTGCCATCCTTGACAGGTGATCCTAAACCTTGAAAAACTCTCTTATGAATTCGTCGCCTTTGAGCAGACCGTAGCCTCCGGCCTCCGCACTCTTTTCTGTATACGCATTCACCTCATCCGGCTCCACATCCTTGCGCCATATCACGAAAGGCACAGGAGTGGACGTATGTGTCCGGATATTACAGGGGGTAGGATGATCAGGCAAGAGCGCTACAGCTACGTCATCGTCAAAATCCTCCAGAGCTTTCATAAGGGGACCCACGATTCGACGGTCAAGATTCTCGACCGTCTTTTTCTTAAGCTGGGCGTCGCCCTCATGGCCGGCCTCGTCACTTGCCTCGATATGGAGGAAAACGAAATCGGCATCACCTCGCAATGCATCCAAGGCAGCCTGCAGTTTCCCTTCATAATTGGTGTCATAAAGCCCGGTGGCTCCCTCCACTATTATCGGTTGAAGTCCGGCATATACCCCGAGACCCCTTATAAGATCTACGGCGGAGATAACGTAGCCTTTTCCTATGCCGAAAAGCTCCTGCATGGTCTTCATCGCAGGTTTATAACCGGGGCTCCAGGGCCAGATACTGTTGGCCGGATCCTTACCTTCGGCTATACGGCGCAGATTCACGGGATGATCGGCCAGCAAACATTGCGATTCACGGATAAGCCGCGACAGATAATCGGCTGTCTCACCGGCCGCGGGAAGCAGCGGACGAGGCATCACATCCTCAGCCGGAGTGCCGGGCACGTCGTGAGGTGGTGTGCAGTCGATGCGCTTATCGGCATTTCTGATTTTCAGCAGATGACGATAGCTCACTCCCGTAAAGAAGGTGCTCCTGCCGTCGCCGAGCCGCTCATTGAGGAAATCAATAAGCTCGTCACTCTCCTCCGTAGAAATATGTCCGGCCGAATGATTCTTTATAGTGCCATCTGGAGCGATACATATGAAATTACATCTCATTGCCATCTCTCCGGGAGCTATGTCTACCCCCATGCTGGCGGCTTCCAGAGTGCCGCGTCCTTCAAACACTTCCGGCAAGTCATAACCTAAAAGCGAGAGGTGGGCTATCTCCGAGCCGGGATGAAAACCCTCCGGCACGGTGGCAAGCAAGCCACACCGGCCACGTCGTGCAAGTTCATCGAGTGCCGGAGTGTCGGCGGCTTCGAGAGGGGTCAATCCTCCCAATGCCTCGCATGCCTCATCGGCCATTCCGTCGCCCAATACAATTAAATATTTCATACTCTTTCTTATGCTTCATCATTCTAAATAAAAAACTCCTGACTCCCGGAGATGCCGACAGTCAGGAGCCTCTGTAGTATCTTTATATCATCGGATATTGGCTATGCTGATAATGTCGGCAAACACTCCCGCGGCTGTGACCTCCGCTCCGGCTCCATACCCCTTTATCACCATAGGGTATTCCTTATATCGTTCGGTGGTGAGAAGAATCACGTTGTTGCTGCCTGCAAGATTATAGAAGGGATGATCGGCGCCTACCCGACGCAGACCTACGCTCACCTCGCCATTGTCAAGCGAAGCCACGAAGCGGAAATGCTCGTCGTTGGCAGCCGCCTCAGCTCTTTTCGACTCAAATTCATCGTCGAGCTTCTTGACATTGGTGATGAATTCCGTTGCCTCACCCTCAAACATCTCATCGGGCACAAAAAGCTTCTTGTCAACATCCTCCTGTTCCACACGGTAGCCTGCCTCGCGAGCCAGAATCACGAGCTTGCGCACCACATCCTTTCCGGAGAGATCGATGCGCGGATCAGGCTCGGTATAGCCTGCTTCCTTGGCCATCTCTATGGCGCGGCTAAGCGGCACATCCTCGGCAAGAACGTTGAAGATATAATTCAGGGTGCCCGACACCACTGCCTCTATCTTGAGGATACGGTCGCCTGAATTTATGAGGGAGTTGATGGTGTTGATGATGGGAAGGCCCGCCCCCACGTTGGTCTCGAAGAGATACTTCACGTCTTTATGTCGAGCGGTCTTCTTCAGACGCTGATAAGTGGGATAGTCGGAAGATGCGGCGATCTTATTGGCTGCCACCACATTCACGTTATGCGACAATAGATCCTCATAAAGAGCGGCAATGGCCGGAGAGGCTGTGCAGTCTACGAACACTGAGTTGAAGATATTCATCTTCAGCACCTCATCGCGGATGATTTCCGGAGTGGCCGGTATGCCATGTTCCTCGAGCTCCTCCCTGTAGCGGGTTATGTCGATGCCATCGCGGTTAAACACAGCCTTACGGCTTGATGCAATGCCTACCACATTAAGACGCAGATTCTTGTCTTGGAGCAACTTTTCCTGCTGCTTGCGAATCTGGGATAGCAGACTACCGCCCACGTTGCCTATGCCCACAAGGAAAACGTTGAGCACCTGGCTCTCCGAGAGGAAGAATGAGTCGTGTATTACGTTAAGGGCTTTGCGAAGGCTGCTTTTCTCGATTACGAATGATATGTTGGTCTCAGAAGCACCCTGTGCGCAGGCTATGACGTTGATACCGTTTCGTCCCACAGTATTGAAAAGCTTGCCGGCAAGACCGGTGGTATGCTTCATGCGTTCGCCTACAACAGCTATTGTAGCGAGATCAGGTTCAGCCTTGATATCGTTAAACATTCCGGAGGAAAGCTCCATGGCAAACTCCTCCTGCAACGTAGCCACTGCGAGTTCCGCGTCGGCATTACGCACGGCGATTGTCGTGTTGTTCTCACTGGCGGCCTGGCTGACGAGGAAAACGCTTACTCCTCTGCGGGTAAGTGCATTGAAGATCCGGGAGTTCACACCGATCACGCCTACCATACAAAGACTGGTGATAGTCACGAGGCAAGTGTCGTTGATGGAGGAGATACCCTTGATGGCCGACCCTTTGTGGCTGCACTTGTCGCTGATGAGAGTGCCCGGAGCAGAGGGATTGAACGTATTTTTTACAAGGATAGGAATATTCTTGTGGTAGACAGGATAGATTGTAGGAGGATAGATCACCTTGGCGCCGAAGTTGCATAGCTCCATGGCTTCGGTGAATGTGAGCTCCTCGATCACGTATGCATTGTCTATCACTCTCGGGTCAGCAGTCATGAATCCGTCTACGTCGGTCCATATCTCAAGCACCTGCGCATCAAGAGCTGCGGCCATGATGGCTGCAGTGTAGTCGCTGCCTCCGCGTCCGAGATTGGTGATCTCGCCGTTGACATCTGAAGATATGAAGCCACCCATCACGGCTGTCTCCCATTCATATGCCATCACATTCTCCTCGATCAGTTTGTAGGTGAGCTCGGAGTCGAGAATATCATTTCCGTGAACATCCCGGCGTGTGCGTATGATAGTTCGGGAGTCGAAATGAGTGGAACCCTTTATAATATTTGACACAATTACACTCGAAAGTCTCTCACCGTAACTTACGATGATATTCAAGGCACGCGGTGAGAGGTCGTGAAGGAGCATCACTCCTTTATATATATTGCCCAGTTCATCAAGCATCATCCTGACCATTGCTTCGGTGGCCTCACGGCGAGCCGGAGGCACAACACCATTGATCACAGTAAGATGGCGCTCCACGATGCGTGCGAATGAATCAAGATAACGGATATCGTCGGCCACGGCAAGACGCGCTGTAGAAATCAGGAGATCAGTGATACCTCCCAAAGCCGAAACCACCACAACCTTACGGCCGGGCGTCGACTCGACTATCTGCTTAACGTTAGAGAGACTCTCGACTGTGCCGACTGAAGTCCCTCCGAACTTCATAACTTTCATTTTTTACCGATAATTTCAAGAATAAATCCCCGGAATATGTTCAGGAGAAAAAGTTGGTCTTCAGCGACCATTTTTCCCTTATCTCAAACAGAGGGGCAAGGTTAGAAGCGTCAAATTTACAAAAAATTATGGCAATACACAAATTCCGGAGTCAAATGACGCATATTTTTCAGAATATTATGCAGACTTCGCCCAAACAATGATTATTATAACTTAATTATGCAGCAATTATACGTATAATTCTTATATTACAGCATGCTCTGAGGGCAACTCCGGATGATCAAGTTTTTTCATCACCAGCTCACCGGCTTTCATGCCCAACTCGTGATATTTCTCAGGGGTATGCTCCGACTTCACCACGGCTGTAGAGGCGATTATGCCGGGCAAAATTGTATTGACCAGAACAATAGGAATGCCCACCTTCTTCATGTGAAGCATTTCCGTCTCATTCTGGCGGATATCGGCCGGTGAGATTATAAGGCCGTCGATTACCGCACCCTCCATCATACGCAGGTTCATACGCTCACGCTCGGGGTCACGACGGGAATTACCCACCATGAGATTGATGCCACGTGTATGCAGGAAATCCTCAACCCCGTCGAGCAGAGCCAGGATTTCAGGATTATCCATACCGTTGAGGATAACACCTATGATATTAGTGCGCCCTTTCTTGAGAGAAGCGGCTATTCGGTTGCGCCTGTAGCCAAGGCGATCGGCCGCGGCATAGATACGCTCTTTCGTCTCCGGACGTATATTCATATCGCCGGCTAATGCTCTTGACACTGTGGATGGTGAAATCTGGAGATCCTGGGCAATGTCTTTTATGGTGACTCTTCTCGCGGAAGCGCCGTTGGGGAGCTGTGACATTTTATTCTGAATTATTGAGAAGATAGATTGTCGCCGATCCGGGCCTGTTCAAAGCCGGCTGGGCGGCTATAAATGTGGAACCGTATAAACGGTCTTCCACAAGTCAGCGCATTGTATATCTGCAAAGTTATATATTGTAGACACAACCTGCAAATTTTTTTAATATTTTTTCACTTTTTCAGTCGTTACAAGTATTCACCGTAAGAATTCTATGAAGTGGGATAGTCAGAATTCTATGAAGTGGTTTGTAAGAATCTTGAGGAGTGGACTGTAAGAATTATTTTGTAGTGGGTGGTAAGTAGGGACGCTATACAATGCTGTTTACTTAAGACCGAAAAATATAAAAGCGGACA
>CAZUNU010000033.1:0-20107 GCA_964622105.1 uncultured Sangeribacter sp.
GAGGCATGAGGTTGCGGGTGACCGTACCGAAGCGCACTTTATAGCTCTTGGCCATCGGATCGTAGCCTTCTATTACACCTTCTCCAAAGACTCTGTGCGTTACCCGAGTGCCATTGGTCATAGGGGCTTCCACACCTACTCCCAATTCCTCATTCAGCATCTTTACAAGGCCTGCGGTACCCTCTTTCAACATCGGATCAAGTTTACCCTCTATCTTCAGCATACCGTCAGGCACCTCCGACAGGAATCTCGAAGGGAATTTCAAGGCTCCGTTCTCATTCATGTATCCTTCCGACTCACATAACCATAGCATTTTCTCGGCTCGCGTGACGGCCACATACATCAGCCTGCGTTCCTCTTCCTCTCCATCCTGTCGGCGCTCTCGGATAGAGCGATGGTTGGGGAAAATACCCTCCGTAAGGCCAACTACAAACACTTCAGGAAACTCGAGTCCCTTCGACTGATGGATAGTCATCATACGCACGCGCTCGGAATCGTTAGACCGATCAACATTCGTATAGAGAGCTATCTCCTGAAGATAGGATATGAGATCAGCATCACCCTCATCGATTCTTCCGGCTTCAAACTCCTTCATGGAGTTGATCAACTCGGTTATGTTCTCCAAACGTTCCTCCTCCTCATCGGTGCGGTAAAGATCAGAGAGACCCGATACGTTCATAAGCCAATCAGCAATCTCCGAGACAGCCATAACCGGCACACGAGCGCGGGCATCATCTATGAGTTGCAGGAATTTATACATCGCCGGCTTGTTGAAAGGCTTCTCATCAATGTGCCGGCGGAAAGCCTCCATAAGCGAAATGCCCTCCTCCTCGGCAATCTTCGACAGGGCTTTCATCGACACCTCTCCGAATTTGCGTGCAGGAAGATTGACGACACGCGCAAAAGACATGTCATCGGAATCAGAAGCCACGAGACGAAGATAGCTGATTACATCCTTTATCTCCTTGCGCTCAAAGAAGCGCACGCCGCCCCACACGCTGTAAGGAATGTGGCGTTTCAAAAGAGCCTGTTCGATATGGCGTGAAAGGAATGAACTGCGGTAAAGGATGGCAAACTGCGAATGAGTCATTCCCTGCTTCACCCCCTCCTCTATTCGAGCCGCTATGGCCTCAGCCTCCTCTTTCTCCGACTTGGAATGAAGATGCACGGCCTGGCGCTCGTTGAGCTTGACGGTAAAAAGATCCTTCTTCACGCGATTCTTGTTATGGTCGATGATGTGATTGGCCACTTCAAGAATATCCGGCGTAGAGCGATAGTTCTCATTGAGGATAATATCAGTGTGTGCCTTGAAATCGACAAATATCTTCGGATTCGCACCTCTCCACTCATAAATGGCCTGATCGGGATCACCCACCACGAAGAGATTTCCGTGATGCGCGGTTATAGCATGAAGCAGCTTCCAATCGTCGCCGGTGCAGTCTTGCACCTCATCCACCATCACATAGTTCAACTTCTCGGTCCACTCCTTACGAGCATCCGGGAAATGGCCGAGAATATAAAGCGTGAAATAAAGAAGATCGTCGTAGTCAAGTGCATATTGCTTCAACTGGAGTCGCAGATAGCGGATGGTGGCATCCGAAGCATGGGAGGAGGCACAAGGCAGAAGATGATTCTGTATATATTGCGTTGGGGCATAACCCTTGTAGGCCGCCACCTGCTTCAGGAAGCGTTCAGCCGTAGTTTTCCTACGGTCAATGCCGAATTCCTGCATGGCCTGGCGTGCGAGTGTCTTTCCGTCTTCCTCATCAATAATGACGAAATTGCGTGGATAGCCGATGCGGTAGATCTCCTTGCGGAGAAACTTGGCGCAGAAGCTATGGATGGTACATATGAAGTCGTTGACACTGCCACGGTCTACCATGGTGGAGATACGGCGCTTCATCTCCTGAGCAGCCTTATTGGTGAATGTGAGACAGAGTATATTGCCCGGACTTATGCCGATTTCGTTAACTATAAAGGCATATCTATGGGCAAGCACACGAGTTTTTCCGGAGCCGGCACCGGCCACTACACGCACGCGCCCCTCAGTGGCTTCAACCGCCTCCTGCTGGCGTTTGTTAAGTTGCATTTATAAGTCTCCCTATAATAAATCAGTCGCGGCGTTTGAGCATCACCACGGCATTCGCGGCGATACCTTCGCGTCGACCCGTAAAACCGAGGCCCTCGGTAGTGGTAGCCTTCACCGATACATTTCCACGATCGGTAGCCATCACCTCAGCAAGCTTCTCACACATCGCCTCGATATGCGGCTTGAATTTCGGAGCCTCAGCCATAATTGTAATATCCACGTTTCCTATCTCATAATTCCTCTCCCTCATCATGCGACACACTTCAGCAAGAAGCACCTTGCTGTCGGCCCCCTTATAAGCCGGGTCTGTGTCCGGGAAATGGTAGCCTATATCGCGCAGAGCAAGCGCGCCCAATATTGCATCGCAGAGAGCATGGATGGCCACATCAGCATCGCTGTGGCCGAGAAGTCCGTGAGTATGGTCAAGCCGGATACCGCATATCCATAATTCTCGGCCCTCCACAAGACGGTGTACGTCGTAACCTTGTCCTATTCTATACATAGCGTTGTCTTTCAAAATTGTTTTGTTTTTATCTACGGCGTTTGCCGAGCAGATCCTGCAGGCCTTCCATATCGAAAGAAAGGGTAAAGCGGAGAGTCTGGTCGAGTGGTGAGCTCTGAGCCGTGGCAAGCATATAGGAAGCATCCAGGCGAACCACGTTCAATGAGAATCCGGCGCCAAATGTGAAATAGCTTCGGCCGCCCTTCATGGCATTCTCATAGTTGTAGCCCATGCGGGCGAAGAATTGCTGATTATAGGCATACTCGCCACCGAAAGACACGTTAATCTCCTTAAGCTCCTCCTTAAATCCACCCGGGGCATCAGAGAAACTCTTGAATATACCGGTGATGGGCGACATTGTCTCCCATTTCTCCTTGGCTTTCTCGTATTCCTCCTGTCCTTCCAACGTATCCGGGAAATCTTTCTCACGCGGCATGGTCGGCACGAGAAGCTTGTTCAGATCGAGGCCAATAGCAAGCGTGTTGTAATCAGCCAAGGGGAACATGAACTGCGTGCCCAGACGCAGGTTTGTCGGAAGATATGCATAGTTGGCGCCATGGTCATAGCTCACCTTGGTACCGATATTGGATATGTCGAAACCCCACGAGAACTGACACTCATTGCGCCCGACCATAGGATACGTAACATAGTATCCTGAGAGATCGACTGAAAAAGCGTTGGCTGAAGTATTAGACTCGCCGGAATATGCATCATCATAAGAGAGATCCGAAAGAATATAGCGAAGCACCACTCCCATCGAGAATTTCTCCGAAAGCTTTCTTGAATATCCTACATCTAATGCAAACTCATAGGGATTGATGGTCTGAACCTCTCCGATTCCACCTTGCTCACGCATCGAAACCTCGCCGAGTGAGAAATAACGGAAAGAGGCTGAAAGAGCCTGGTTGTCGCCGCTGCCTAGTTTATAATAACCCGAAATATCGGCAAGGAAAATATCATTCACGATTTTCCTCAACCATGGAGTATAGGATATGCCGAGTCCGCCGCTGCTGTAGGCGAAGGCATACTTGGCAGGATTCCAGAACTGAGAGTTGATGTCAGGGTCTGTGGCTGCACCAAGGTTACCCATGCCTGAGCCTCGTGCGTCCGGGGTTATGCTCAGAGTGGTCACACCGGTGTTGACAGGATTGAAATCATTATCCTTGATATCGTTCTGAGCCATTGCTCCTGAAGCGAAAGCAAAGGCCGAAAAGAGGGCAAGGAGGGGCTTGATATTATAATTCATCTGCAAGATTAGCTGAAAAATTAGAGAGGAAAGGAGGAGCCGACTTCAAAACCGACAGACCCTCTCTAATAAAAACATAAAATTAACTCTTTTATTGCCTTAACCGCTTCCCCTCAGTCAACTCACAACCAAATCAGGTCTCAATGTAAAATCCAAGTGGTGATTATCCATGCTCTCCTTGAGGCAGGAAGATCGGCCTGGCATGCCCGACACGAGCCGTGGTTGAGTATGCTTATGACAAAAAAACAGGGATACGCATCGTGGCATATCCCTGTTTTCTATCTGATGTTTATAACTTACACAATTAGTCAACTCCGCGATTCTCCTTATTGAAGATATGGCGCAGACGTGAGAATATACGTTTCGAGGTAGCTGCCGTAGGCACTACGTTTGGCTGATCCTTGAGGCTTTCTATAGCTGCCTTCTCCGCGTCAGTCACGTTCTCAGGCACGTAAACCATTACGTTAACCAAGAGGTCGCCCTTTACATTGCTGTTCATCTGCGGCAGACCTTTGCCACGCAGACGGAGCACTTTGCCGGGCTGTGTACCCGGAGCGATCTTCAGTCGGGCACGTCCGTCAACAGTAGGGACTTCCGCTGATCCACCCAGAGCAGCAGTCGGGAAATCAAGCATAAGGTTGTAGATGATATCGTCGCCGTCGCGGATAAGTTCGGGATCTTTCTCCTCCTGGATAACAATGAGAAGGTCGCCGTTCACACCACCATGACGAGGTGCGTTGCCCTGCCCACGCAATGTGAGAGTCATTCCGTCTTCTACACCTGCAGGGATGTGGAAGCTTACAATCTCTTCCTTCTTCTCTACACCAGAACCATGGCAATAGGAGCACTCCTCGGAAATAACCTTGCCTTCACCGTTACACTCGGGGCAGACGCTCTCGCTCTCCATAGCTCCGAACATTGTCTGCTGCACTCTCGAAACGTAACCGGTGCCATGACAACGCTGGCAAGTATGGAATGCCGTGCCGTCTTTTGCGCCTGTGCCTTTACAGTGACTACAAGCAACGAGGCGAGGAATCTTGAGCTTCTTGTCAACACCGTTCATGATATCCTTAAGGGTTACTTTAACGGTGATTCGCAAATCGGTACCTTTATTTACATGCTGACGGGGTTGACGGCCCGTAGCGCCTCCGAAGCCACCGAAGTCACTGCTGAAGCCACCGCCCATTCGGCCGCCGAAGATATCGCCAAAGTGTGCGAAGATATCTTCCATCGACATACCACCGCTGCTGTAGAAGCTACCGCCTCCACCGCCGCCAAAGCCCTGCGGACCCATGGCGTGACCAAACTGATCATATTTGGCTCTCTTGTCGGCATCGCTCAAGACGTCATACGCCTCGGCAGCCTCCTTGAATTTCTCTTCGGCTTCCTTATCGCCCGGATTCTTGTCCGGGTGATATTTTATGGCCATCTTTCGATAGGCCTTCTTTATTTCATCAGCACTCGCGCCCTTCGAGACGCCAAGCACTTCATAGTAATCTCTTTTCTCTGCCATAACTCTGTAATATTGCTTTTACTGTGCAACCACCACTTTGGCATGGCGGAGTACTTTATCATTTATCATATAGCCTTTCTGAACGGTGTCGAGGATCTTTCCCTTCTTGTCTTCATCAGGAACAGGAAGCACCGAAATGGCCTCATGTTTCTCAGTGTCGAAAGTGTCGTCGGAGGGATCTATCTCTTTCACTCCGTTCTGAGAGAGGAATTTCTGCAGCTTCTGATAGATAAGGTTCATGCCCTCTTTCATGGAAGCGCTGTCGTCACTCGTCTCCGAAGCTTTGATGGCTCTTTCAAAGTCGTCCATGATCGGAAGGATACCTTTCAGCACACTCTCTCCGCCGTTTTTTATCAGCTCACTCTTCTCTTTGAGAGTGCGCTTGCGGAAATTGTCGAAGTCGGCCATCAGGAAAAGATATTCTTTCTTCTCCTTCTCAAGCTGGTCCTGAAGCTCCGACACTTTATTCTCAAGTGTGTTGACTTCAACTTCAGCCTCAGCCTCCTCTACATTCTCAGCATCGGGCGCAACATCATCGATCGAGGCCCCTTCTTGCGCATCGTTAAGATTTATATCCTCCTCTTCAGGGCGAGAAGCCCCGTAGTTGTCTTTATAAAAGTTATCTTTATTTCCCATAATGGATATTGTTTGGATTATTATTCATCAAATATCAAGCCAAATTATGTTAAAAGGATCCCTAATTTGCATCTCACCGAGCATTGTCTTGAAATATCCTATATCATTACAGGATTCAGCTCTTTGAGATACAACAGGCGAATTAACATGACTCTCTATAATTTGAACAACCAAACCTCATCATAGGTTGACCGAAAATTTTCAGAAGCCTTCCTTGCGAGCTCTCCATCGCTGAAAATGCCATAAATGGAGCTTCCGCTTCCCGACATGGAGGCGTAAACCGCTCCATGAGCATAGATAGATTCCTTCAATTCCGCAAGTTCGGGGTGGAGAGGGAAGATTGTGGATTCAAAATCATTCACCACTTTACCACGCCACTGGTCGAGCGGGAGGTAATGAAGGAAACGGAGATCAAAATCCGGCTTTTTCGGAACGATACCTCCGAAAGCTTCCTTTGTCGAGACATAGACCGGAGGCTTCACAATAAGCAGCCAGTTACCGGAGAGGTTAATGTCGACCGGACTCAGCTCCTCGCCTATTCCTTCGGCGAAAGCAGGAGTATTGAGAAGGAAGAATGCGCAATCGGCGCCAATTTTGCGTGCCATACGAGCCAGTTCGCCCTTTGAGAAAGGCTCATCAAGCAGTTCATTGAGCGAGACGAGTGTGAAGGTGGCATCAGCGCTTCCACCCCCAAGGCCTGCGCCATCGGGAAGATGCTTGTCAAGTATAATATTGAATAGGCCCTGCTCTCCTTCCACACCATATTTTTCATAATATTTATGGAGGAAAACGGTGGCGGCCTTCACTACAAGGTTCTTCTGGGGATCACAATCGAGCCTACGGCCCATAAGCTGAAAACGGCAACCGGCCTGGCGCCCTCTTTCAAGATTTAGCTCAAGGATATCATCGAATGGTTCGGGCTGCTGCGGCATCCCGCTTTCAATACCTACAGGAAAGAACACAGTCTCGATGTCGTGGTAACCGTCTTCACGTTTGGCCACAACATTGAGTCCGATATTTATCTTAGCGTTTACAAATTTTATCATAATCAATCAAGTTTTTTATATTTCCATATCACGGCAAGTATGGCGCCCCTAAGTGTGAGATAACTAAGAAACGCAGTCCAAAGCATATTGTTGTTCGGTATGCCCACAATCACTCCTTCGGGCCCTATTCTCAGAAACGCCACAATATAGAAAACGGCTGAGGCTGCCAATGTGGCAATCATCATCTTGTCGGTTTTCGTTATGCCCACAAAGAAGCCGTCGTAGATGAATGCCCAGGCTGAAAGAAGAGGAAGCAATGTGAGCCAGGTACGCATTGACGCCACTCCGGCTCTCACATTCTCCGTATCCGTGAGTAGCGATGTCACGGCAGAAGATCCAAAAGTATAGAGTAAGGAGAAGAGGATGGCAACACCGAGAGTCCAGCGCAACAGTGCATTCACACTCATCTTCAACCGCTCCCTGTCTCTTGCCCCCGTCCACCGGCCCGTAAGAGCCTCAGCACTGAAAGCAAAGCCATCCATGAAATAGGAGAAGAAGATAAAGAACTGGATCATCACCACATTCACAGCCAAAGTCAAGGCTCCCATGCGGGCACCGGCTGAAGTGACTCCCATGCTCACACACATGATGCATGCCGAGCGAAGAAAAAGAGCTGTATTTACGCGAAAGAATTTCAACATTCCTCCGCCTTTCAACATCTCACCAAGAGATCCGAACAACGGTTTCCCTTTTCTGAACCACACCGCCCATGCAATAGCCACGGCAAGACCGATCCAGTTGGCCACGGCCGTGCCCCATGCCACTCCCGTAAATCCTATGCCGGTATGGAACACAAGCAGATAACTGAGGGCTATGTTGATCACGTTCATTATTATGGCTATGGCCATAGGAGCGGCAGTAGACTGCATGCCTACAAACCATCCGCTCACCGACATCACGGCAAACATGGCCGGCATACCCCAGACCCGGACTGTAAAATAGCTTTCGGCATAACTCCTCACATCATCATCGGGTCCGATCACCGCCAACATAAGATTCATCACCGGCTCACGCAATATTACGAGTAGTAACCCGAGGCCCAATCCTAAGAAGAAAGCGCGGGAAAACACTTTCTCCACCATTTTCTCGTCGCCCGCTCCGAAGGCCGTGGCAGTCAGGCCCGTGGTGCCCATACGCAGAAACACGAGAAGCCCGACAATGACGCTGAGCATTGTCGAGCCTATGCCTATCGCCGCGAGATAGATCTCCGAGCCCATATGGCCCGATATGGCAGTGTCACAGAGGCCGAGCAACGGCACCGTGATATTGCTCACGATGGCCGGTACGCTCAGCCTCAGTATCTCCTTGTTCAGATTCAAAACAGTCTATTGTCAATATCCGAAGTCCTGACCCTTGCGGATTGCGGGAATACCCTCCTCCATCCAGCGGGGCATCGGATCTCCTTTCAGGTAATGGTCGAAGAATTGCTGCAGTCTCTTGGTGATATCCTTACGATTGCGGCGCTCCTTCAGGTTATGTGCCTCTCCGTTATACTGAAGCATCCATACCGGTTTGCCCAGTCGGCGGAGAGCCATGAACATCTCTATACCCTGATACCAGGGCACTGCGCCGTCATCATCATTGGCCATGATAAGAAGTGGAGTCTCCACCCGGTCTGCATGGAACACCGGTGAATTGGCTATATAAAGCTCCGGAGCTTCCCAGAGATTACGGCCGATACGGCTCTGGCCTACCTCATACTGGGCCTGGCGGGAATCACCCGTACCCCAGCGGATGCCACCGAAGGCGGAAGTCATGTTGGCAACCGGAGCACCGGAACCGGCACAAGCGAACATATTTGTGCGTGTCACGAGGAAAGCTGTCTGGTAACCACCCCAGCTCTGGCCATCGATACCTACACGTTTCTTATCGATGTTCGGATACTTCTTGCACAAAGCATCCACGCCCGAGCATACATAATCGTAGGCATTCTCACCGGGTATGCCGGGTGCATAATGAATATCAGGCACGAAGATCACGTAGCCACGGCTCACGTAGAAGGGGAAGTTGATCCAGCTCCATGAGGGCTCCATGTCATAATGACGGTAGAGATCTTCAGTGTAAGTCTCATAGAAGTAAGAAATCATAGGATAAGACTTCGAAGGATCGAAATCATCCGGCAAGTAGAGAACGCCCTCGGCCGGCTTACCCTGATACGTATACCATTTGAAGAGTTGCGCTGTGCCCCAGCTGTATTCTGCCATCTGAGGATTGGAATTGCTCACCTTCACGGTCTTTGCAGGATTGAGTCCGGCAGAGACATATACGTTGGGCGAAGTCTGGAAATTTCCCTGCACCCAACTGTATTCCTGAGCGTTCTTGGCCCCCATCACCTGAGTATAGGTGTATTCTCCGAGGAAGTCGACTTTTGGAGTTACGGCCTTTCCGGTATAAGTCATTGAGCCGAGACCGTGACGTTTGTCAGCGTAATTGAAGAGCGACATCACGAGTCGGTCGTTATTCTTGAAGAAACGGAAGTCAGGATTTGTCTGGATATTTCGGAGTCGCAAATCTGATTTACGGCCCATGCCGCCTGTCAGACATAGTGGTTCAGCTTCACCTTTGGGATCAAGGCTCCATACATCATAGCGATCATAGACCATGAGTCTGCCATCGTCTTCGCTCCAACCCATTATTCCGTAAGGATCACGCATATGGCTTGGAGTATCCTGATCCTCTTGCCATAATGGATAAGGAATCTTGGAACTGAGTTCGTGAGTCTTTCCCGTGGCAATATCATATGCCATATACTGGCGATCTTCAAACCATATTACATATTTGCCGGTAGGAGAGATGCGCATAAGCTCGTTGGGAACTGTGGCTATATCCTTCACCTCACCCGTAGAGATATTTTTCAACTTCAGGTCAACAGGATACTGATAATCCCACTGGCGCTCATGCCCATGTTTTGAGTTATCGGAAATCAGCACCCAATCGGCGTCCCAACGGTTGCCGGGCATCACCCTGGCGAGAGGATTGGAACTTACAAGAATCTGCTTTCCGCTCGAAAGATCGATAGCCACGGGGAATGTCTGCTCGCGCAAATCTTTCACGCGGTTCTTTTCCTGCGGCGGAGTGTAAGGAGCATCCCAGCGCCAGATGTCGAGAGTCGGACTTTCGAAGCTGACAATCGTGGTGTCGTCGGGAGCCACATAAGGAGCCACGCCCACAATCAGTCGCTTGCCATTATAGGAAAATGCCGGTCGGGAATACTGATTGAGGAAAAGTTCCAAACCTTTCTCTTCCGACTTGAAGGCATTCATCTTGATCTCACGTGGATCATGATTACCCGAGTTTACATCTGATAGATAGAGATGAGCACGTTTGGTACCGGTCTTTACAGAATCTTCTGAAGCAATGAAGGCTACCTGAGAGGCAGCTTCGTTGAATACGGGAAGACTGTAAAACTCTTTGTCACGGTCAATCAGTGTGTAGGAGAATGTATTCATATCCAGTATGCCGACTCCATTGGTAGCCAAAGTGTCGGCAGCGGATTTTTTCAGAGAGAATGAGAGATGCGCACCGTTTTTAGAGAAGCCATACTCACTCACCCAGTTTATCACACGCATGGAATCCGTGGCAAGATTTCTTACCACAAGAGGCTTACCGGCTTTTTTATCTTTAAGCGCCTTTGGTTTAATATAAGCAGTGTCGCAAGATAGCCAAGCTATGCTTTGTCCACCGTCGGCCCCTATCTTATATGAAATAATATTACCTACACGGCTCACTTTGCCTGTCTTCAGATTGATTATGGCCAAAGAATCCTGTGGAAGTTCAAAATCTTTTTTCTTTGCAATCTTCGCATCGCGTGTTGCATTGAAGTAGGGACGTATAAGCGCGAATGCCCAGTTGCCATCGGCTGTGAAAGAAGGACGATAACCGCGGCTTATTTCTATTTTCGTACCCTTGGCGGTATTATAGAAATAGAGAGTGCCATCGCCTTCCTGCGGATTTATGGCATACGAGGCCCAACCCCCGTTGTTTGACAGGGAATGATTCGTCACCTTCTCCCAACGGTCGAAGTCGGTGTGGTCAAGCACTTTCTTCTCGGCATTTGCAGATGCAATTCCTGCAAGCAGAGAGAGTGCAAGCAATGTATTTTTCATGTGAGGTTTTAGGTTAAAAATTATGGATGAATATGCAATCGAATTTTAAAATCAAAGCGAAACGTTTCCAAGTCAGTCTACCTTATGCAGGTCATGACCCATGCGCTCTTTCTTGGTGTGCATGTAGAAACGATTGTATTTATTGGGTTCCACTTCCAAAGGAACATTCTCAGTCACCTCAAGACCGTAGCCCTCCAGACCGACTCTCTTCACAGGATTGTTTGTCATAAGCCGCATCTTATGGATGCCGAGAGCATGGAGAATGTTAGCGCCGACGCCGTAATCACGTTCATCAGCCTTATGGCCGAGATGAAGGTTGGCATCTACGGTATCCATTCCTTCCTCCTGCAGTTTGTAGGCCCTGATCTTATCCATCAAGCCTATTCCCCTGCCCTCCTGATTAAGATAGATAACTGCTCCACGGCCTTCTTTTTCAATCATCTGCATTGCAAGATGCAACTGTTCGCCACACTCGCAACGATAAGATCCGAAGATATCGCCGGTAGCGCATGATGAATGAACACGAACAAGCACGGGCTCACCATCGGCCACATCTCCTTTTATCAAGGCAATGTGCTCGAGATTATTGTCTTTCTGACGGAACGGGATAAGCTGGAAATGACCGTATTCAGTGGGCATGTCAACCCTCTCACCCATCTCCACGATGGAATCATTCTGCATGCGATACGCAATCAGGTCGCGGATGCTCACAAGTTTAAGGCCCCATTCATCAGCGCGCTTGCGGAGCTCAGGAAGACGGGCCATCGTGCCGTCATCACTCATTATCTCCATCAGTGCGGCTGCCGGTTCAAGACCCGCGAGACGTGCGAAATCCACAGCAGCTTCGGTATGTCCGCAACGCTGAATCACGCCTCTGTCTTGCGCATAAAGGGGATTGATATGACCCGGACGGCCGAATGTCTCCGGTTTGGAAGCCGGATCGGCAAGAGCCCTTATCGTGGCGGCACGGTCTTCAGCGGATACTCCGGTAGTGCAGCCTTCGAGTTTATCGACTGTGACGGTAAACGGAGTTCCCAACATCGAAGTGTTGTCTTCCACCTGACGGGGCAGGTCAAGCTGACGGCATCGTTCGTTGGTAATCGGCGCACAGAGCACTCCACGGGCATTCTTCAGCATGAAGTTGACGTCCTCGGGAGTGATCTTCTCGGCCGCGATAATGAGATCGCCCTCATTCTCCCGGTCTTCGTCATCCACCACGATTATCATCTTTCCTTTACGGAAGTCATCTATCGCGTCTTCGATAGAATCGAGTCTTATTTTATTTTCCATAGCGCAAAATTAACAAAAATCCATCACTTTACCTCAAAGATGGAAAAATTAACACTCCCATAGACTCTCTGCTGGGTGAAGCCGGGGAGAGAGGAGAAATCACGGGTCTTGGAGTGTTCGATGATCACTGTTGTGCCAGGTTTTACCATTGCGGAGTCGAGAATGAGCTGAGGTATCTCCTCAAATCTCGGATGATCATATGGAGGATCGGCGAAGATAAAGTCAAATTTTCGGGTGCAAGTGGATATGAAACGGAACACATCACCCTTAATCACCCGGAGCGACTCATCGCCCAATTTCTCCTTCACGCTGCGGATGAATTGTGTCTGAACAGGCGCTTGCTCCACAGCCGTCACCTCCGAACAGCCTCGTGAAAGGAATTCAAAACTGATTGCGCCCGTTCCCGCAAAAAGATCAAGTGCAGTCTTCCCTTCAAGATCATCGATATTCTCAATGACATTGAAAAGATTCTCACGCGCAAAATCCGTAGTGGGACGGGCGGTTATATTTTTAGGGACGTCGAATCTACGCCGCCCATATTTTCCTCTGATTATTCGCATTGCTTGTCAAGTTTATTCACTCTCTCAAAAAAACATGTGTGTGATTTTCTGAGAAGAAGTGCTATACAAGTATAACAAATGATGAGCCAAAAAGGAGATAAGTCCTGATTTTATCAGAGTCGGTATGCTTCCGGCACGTCTACTTCATCCGCATCGTAACCATATGCATCAATGATATTATACGCATGATATACAATATCCTCGGAGTCACCTATCGGATGAGTGGATGCTGAAATCAGAGAACTGCCGTCAAGAAGAATGAAATCGGCTTCTTTTTCCTGCTCACGCGGGGTTACATGCATCGAAACGCCTTTGCCTGCGCTCTCCTTCCTAAGCCTTGCCACTTGCGACATGAGATTGCTGGAAATACGGGCACCGGGAAATGTGCGGCTTAGAAAACCTTTGAGACCCGGAGCTAATGAAGAAGCCGCAGTGATATCACCATCAGACTCTACAATCACATCCTCTTTAGCTGCCTGATAAAGATCGGTATAGAAGTCTTCTTCGGCACCCTCTGTTTCTTCTGCAAGCAATGTCGGGATGAAAAGCGTGCGACGATCAAAAAGAATTATGCGGGCGGAAAAATCATCAAGCATACGAGGATTGTCGTAAACGGCATTCTCAATATTATGCAGGAGATTCTCGGCATCAGGCTCCCAGCGTGCGGAAAAGAGCTGTTGGGGCTCGACATCGTCATGAAGAGTATTCTCCAGAAACGCTGTCATTCCCGTAGTGTAAATATTGACGATCAAACGCCATTGCCCTGTGTCAGCGAAATCCGCTACTGTGAGTGTTGTCATAAATCAACTTTTAATCAGGAACCGGAATCACTCTCCTTAGCTTGACATCTCACCGCAGAGACTGTATTCCATATAATTTTTTACCTCCTCAGCCGACATTCCCCGTCCGAGCAGATACATAAGTTTTGTGATTGCCGCTTCAGAGGTGAGATCATGACCCGACACCACTCCGCACTGGGCAAGCTCCATGCCGGTCATATAGCGGTAGGGATGAACGCTGCCGTTGGTGCATTGTGTAATGTTGACCACTACAATACCCTTCTTTACCGTCTCTTTAATCGCATCGATGAACCATGGATCGCTCGGGCCATTGCCGGCTCCGAAGGTTTTCAGCACCACAGCCTTGATGCCCGGAGTATTGAGCATGTGGCGAACCATCTCCTCACGGATACCGGGGAAGAGATCGATCACCAGCACATTGCAATCCATGTTATAATGCACTTTCAAGGGTGCATTGGCATATTTACCTCTCCAGAGCACCTCACGGTTGAACGTGATTCCCAATCCGATCTTTGCCAGTTCGGGATAATTGTTGCTTTTGAATGCATTGAAGTTATCAGCGCTGCGCTTGGTACTTCGGTTGCCACGCCAGAGATAGTTCTCGAAGAGTATGGCTACCTCACGGATCATATGCTCATTGTTCCGGTCGCGTGCGGCAGCAATCTGCAAGGCGGTGATCAGATTTTCCTCACCGTCTGTACGCACCTCTCCTATCGGGAGCTGGCTTCCTGTGATAATCACCGGTTTGTCGAGATTCTCAAGCATGAAACTCAATGCCGAAGCCGTGTATGCCATCGTGTCAGTGCCGTGGAGCACGACAAACCCATCGTAATCGGCATAGTTATCTTCGATCACCTTGGCGATCTTCATCCAATGGTTTGGATTCATGGCCGATGAATCTATGGGATGCTCAAATTGGAAATTATCAATATGGAAATCGAGCATCTTTATCTTTGGAACATTGTCAAGTAGATGGTCGAAATCCACCGGCTCCAGGGCATGAGTGGTCGGATTCTCTTTCATTCCGATTGTGCCCCCGGTATAAATCATAAGTATGTGTGGACGCTTAGCCGCATCCTCCCGATCCTGTAGAGAAGTATTTGCCATTTATAGGAAGAGATAAATTTTTGCAATTATACTTCGCAAATTTAGCAAATTGCCACGAGATTTGCAAGAGGCTACAAGGGTCAACGGTCATTTTTTTGACAATTTATTTGCTATTCGCCTTTGTGCCATCAATTCTGAGGATACGTTAAGATCTTTTGGAGAGTGGCGTCATTCTTCCGGACGCAGCCAGCGGTAGCCATAGAAATGCTGGCCTTCCAGTTTGAAAAGCCGGCTTAGAGGATATGGATCTTCACTAACCACGCTTTTGTCATGATCTATATGGATGAGGTAAGGCTCGCCATCCTTCATCTCAACAAATCCGATGTCGTAGACGTCATAATCGATTTCGGGAGAAAGCATTATGATAATGTCGCCTGTAGCCATCATCTCATGGAGCGGCTTGTTGCCGGCGCTTTGTTTCTTAAGATGGGGAATACGGTGACTTCGATAGCCCATCTCATTCATTCTAACCTTATCGTAGACCGCCGGATCTGAAAGAGCCGGAAACTCATCCTTGTGACGTGTGAGGTAGTCAAGGGTCTTGGTCTTGAAGCTGCCTCCACCCACATATTCAGTCATCTCTTTCAGATTACCCCTGTAGATGTTATCAACCACCCATTCCGCTCCATAAAAAAGCTGGCTTGGGAAACCGTCATCCTGACCTTTGCGGCGTGAGAGTTCCTCGTAGAATCGCTCAAATTCCTTCACGCGTGGAAGGTTCTGCATGCTGGCTTTGGCTATCGCCATGACTGTGTTGACAAACCCCATGCGGTCGAACCCGTGCATATTGATCATGATGGTGCCTTTCTCATCA
This sequence comes from uncultured Sangeribacter sp., assembly GCA_964622105.1. GTDB lineage: Bacteria > Bacteroidota > Bacteroidia > Bacteroidales > Muribaculaceae > Lepagella. The sequence continues at coordinate 15,710 of CAZUNU010000033.1, forward strand.
TTGTCTGCAGCCGGAGCCCAAGGTGTCGACACAAGCTCACGGGCCACAAACACGCAACGTTCGCCGAGGCTTCCGCCATGGGCCGCTGTCTTTGTGAGCAACTCGTTTACCTTAATGGTGTCTTCGGCGCAATGCACCCTGGCTTCGTAGGCCATTCCATTAACCGACAATGCTATCAAGGCGGCAACGGATGCCACTGTCCGGATGATCCGACTTATATTTTTCTTCAGAATGATTCTCATAAAACTATCAAAATTGAAGTTATCTTGTGCCTTTCTTCTCTGCCAAGACTTATTCAAGCGCAAATTTAGCAAATTAATCCTATTTGCGCAAATGCCTTTTATTAGTTAACTTTGCGTGGCGTAGCGGAAATATCCGCATTTATTGCGCAACCCAGATAAGATAGATATGGAAATCGCAGACATACCGTATGGCATTGTGCTCGTCGGGGGCGGAGGACATGCCCTTTCGCTCACGGAAGCTGCCGGACCGGAACATTTTTCCGGCTATACGGCCTTTGCACAAGCTGAAGACCTACCATTCGAATGGCTCGGTGATGATTCGGGAGCCTCACAACTCGCAGAGAAAGGCCATCTATTTCACATGGCTTTCGTATATGCCGGTCTACCCGTCATGAAAAAACGGAAAAAACTCATCGATCTCTATGAGAAAGCAGGAGCACGTTTTGCCACTATAATTGCTCCTACAGCCATTGTCACTCCCAACAGCCGGGTAGGCGACGGCTGCGCGATAATGAATGGAGCTATAGTCAACCGGGCTACACTCGGACGCAATGTAGTGGTCAACACCGGAGCCATCGTGGAGCATGATTGCCATATAGGCGACAATTCTTTCATCGGACCCGGTGTGGTGATGGGTGGAGGCGTAGAAATAGGAGATGACTGTTTCATCGGGCTTGGGACAAAACTGAAGAACAATATCACAATCGCTTCAGGCGTGACAGTGGCCATGGGAGCCGTAGTCACGCGCGACCTTCTTCAACCGGGAATTTACCACGGTTCACCTTTGCGATGTACAAAAATATAATCTTAACCTTAATAAACAAATTGCCATGCCTACTCCTATAATAATAGCTGAAGCCGGAGTAAACCATAACGGAGATCTCGACCGCGCTCTTCTTATGGCTGAGACTGCCAAAGAGGCCGGTGCCGACTATATAAAATTCCAGACCTTTAAATCAGAGTTGCTTGTCACTCCTGAAAGTAAGACAGCGGAATACCAGAAAGAAAATTGTAATGCCGATTCCCAGATAGAGATGTTGCGCTCACTCGAACTCTCTTATGAGGATTTCCGCACCATTGCCCTTTATTGCAAAGAGATCGGAATCGGATTTCTTTCGACTCCCTTTGATGAAGAGAGCATAGATTTTCTGGTGTCGCTTGGAATCGACTATATCAAGGTGCCGTCGGGAGAAATCACCAACCTCCCCTATCTGCGCCATATTGCAGCCACAGGAATACCTACCATCATCTCTACAGGCATGTGTGACATCACAGATATTGAGAAGGCTTTGAAAGTGTTTAAAGAAGCCGGATACAGCGCCGACAAGCTCACCCTCCTCCACTGCACGACAGAATATCCTACTCCTATGCATGATGTCAATCTAAGAGCCATATCTATGATGGGTGAGAAATTCGGCATACAGACAGGTTATTCTGACCATACAAAAGGTATAGAGGTATCGGTTGCAGCCACGGCTTTAGGCGCAGTGATGATCGAGAAACATTTCACGCTCGATCGCAATCTTCCCGGTCCTGACCATGTGGCTTCACTGGAACCAAATGAGCTTAAGGATATGGTGAAGGCCATCCGTAATGTGGCGGAGGCTTTAGGAACGCCTGAGAAACGGGTGGCAGATTCGGAACGTGGTAACAGAGATGTGGCTCGTAAGAGCATAGTGGCTGCCCGAGACATCAAAGCCGGTGAAATGTTCTCACCCGAGAATCTTACCACCAAGCGACCAGGCAGCGGTCTCTCTCCCATTGACTGGTGGGATAAGCTTATCGGCACCACTGCCTCAAAGGATTTTCCCAAAGATTCACTCATAACAGCAGAAGAATGAGGAAGATTTGTTTTGTCACCGGCACTCGCGCGGATTATGGTATTATGGCGCCCATGATGCAGAAACTACATCGCACTGAAGGCATCGAGCTCCAGATCATAGCCACCAACATGCATCTGTCGCCGCAATTCGGCATGACTGTAAACGAGATTATTGACGACGGACTGCCCGTGACCTGGCGTATAGACTCTCTTCTTTCAGGCGATTCCCCGGCTGCCACGGTCAAGACAATGGGTCTGACTCAGATTGGTATGGCCGATGCTCTTTCTCACCTCCAACCTGACTTGATTGTAATATTGGGCGACCGCTACGAGATGCTTGCGGCAGCCTCGGCTGCTTTGATTTTCAGAATCCCCGTGGCGCATCTATATGGTGGAGAAACCACAGAGGGTGCATATGACGATGCAATCCGTCATGCCATTACCCAATTATCGGCCTATCATTTCACGTCTACCGAAGAGTATGCCAATCGTGTGATTTCAATGGGAGCCAAACCTGAAAATGTTCACTGGATCGGTTCACTTGGAGCTGATAACATCCGTCATGGCGAGTTCATGACTTTAGGGGAGCTCGAAGAATCTATTGGCCATGATTTAGGAGATCGTTTCATAGTGGCCACCTTCCATCCAGTCACGACCACCCCGGGAGAGGAAAAACAGCAGACAGAAGCTCTTCTTACAGCCCTTGACAGGAAGATAGCAGAAGGTTGGAAAGTCCTCTTCACGATGCCTAACTCCGACACCGGTGGCAGCATAGTGGCTGAAACAATTCGCCAATGGGCAGCTGAGAAACCTGATTCCGTAGCCTTGTCCACTTCACTCGGACGCAAACGCTACTACTCCGCCCTGAAGCATACGGCGGCCGTAGTAGGCAACTCTTCGAGCGGACTCATCGAGGCTCCCTCCTTCGGCATTCCTACACTCGACATCGGCAACCGTCAGAAAGGTCGTGCACGCGGAGAATCGGTAGTTAATGTAGCTACCGACACGGATTCCATCTCCAAAGGTCTCGACCTCATCCTTTCTCCAGATTTCAGAGAAAAAGCGCGAAATTGCGATAATCCCTATTCAAGAGCGAATACACTTGATATGCTTTTCGATCACTTGTTAGAGATAACACAGGTTAAATAAATCTTTTAGATTCCACATAATCAATCATTGTTGCTTCCTAATCGTAAACCAACTATATGCGAATTGCGTTTAAAGAGAAAAACAACACAATTCAATAGATTATGAAGCATATCAAGACTATTGCAGCGGGAGCCGTACTCGGAATGGCAGCTGCCTATCCATTCATTTCAGATGCCTGTACACGCGTCATCTACAAAGGCCTTGACGATACATATGTAGTAGGACGTTCTCTGGACTGGAAAACTCCTATCCCCACCAATCTTTACGTCTATCCGGCAGGCATGAATAAAATGGGTTCCGACCAGCCGGGTGCCGTGACATGGACTTCAAAATACGGAGCCGTTTACGCAGTTGGCTACGATGGCGGCATCACGGAAGGCATGAATGAAAAGGGTCTCGTGATAAATGGTCTTTTCTGCAAGGGTACAATTTATACAAATCCTCAGGTCAACGATCGTCCTCCCATGTCGCTTGCAATGTTTGTTGGTTGGCTTCTCGACATGAATGCCACCACAGATGAATGTGTGGAAGTGCTGAAGAAACAAGATTTCTCAATCAGCGGCGCTACATTCGACGGAGGCACAGTATCCGCACTCCACTGGGGAATAACTGATGCTTCAGGCAAGACAGCGATTCTTGAATTCGATCATGGTGATATAAAGATCTATTATCCCGACGATATCCTGGCTATGACTAACGATCCTCAATGGCCCGATATGACGGCAATCGTCAACTATTGGGAGAAGATCGGTGGCCAGCATATGCTTCCGGGTACAGTAAGCAGCCCCGACCGTTGCGTACGCGCCAACTATTTCGCACATCACGTAGAGGCTGTTTCCGACCCGAGTCTCGCAGTCAGCATCTGCCGCAGTATTCTGGTCAACTCTTGCGTGCCTTACACTTATCTTATCCAAGGAGAGCCAAACGTATCGTCAACTCAGTGGCGCTCTTACGCTGACGTTAAGAACAAACGCTATTATTGGGATATAGTGACCAACATGGGCTACTATTACATCGATCTCACCAAGTGTGATCTCAGAAAGGGTGCTCCCGTAATGCGTCTCGATACTTCAAAGGAGACTATGCTTGTAGGCGAGGCCAACCATGCTCTCAAGAAACATGCTCCTTTCACCCCGATGTATTGAAATCCTAATTTTTACTATTATATTCCGGCGAGAGGGCCCG
>CAZUNU010000034.1:0-3397 GCA_964622105.1 uncultured Sangeribacter sp.
GGTGCAGTAATCGGTCCCCAGGGCAAGGTTATCCAGGGCATCCAGGAAGAGACAGGCACTACCATTTCTATCGAGGAGGATGAGAAACTCGGTATCGGTCGCGTAGAGATCGCTTCTAAAGACAAAGCCAGCATCGATGCAGCCCTCTCTAAGATCAAGGCTATCGTTGCTCAGCCCGAAGAGGGTGAGGTTTATGAAGGCACTGTCCGTTCAATCCTCGATTTCGGTGCGTTTGTAGAGTTCATGCCGGGTCGCGACGGTCTTCTCCATATCAGCGAGATCTCCTGGAATCGTCTTGACTCCATGGATCAGAGCGGTATCAAGGAAGGCGATAAAGTTAAGGTCAAGCTTATCGAGATCGATAAGAAGACCGGCAAGTATCGTCTGTCAATGAAGGTGCTCACCGAGAAGCCTGAAGGCTATGTAGAGCGTGAGGCTCGTCCGCGTCGCGAAGGTGGTGATCGTGGCCCTCGTCGTGAGGGTGGCGATAATCGTCCTCGTCGTGATGGCAACGGTGGCCCTCGTCCTATGGGTAATGGCCCCCGCCGTGATGGTGGCGACAGAGGTCCGCGTCCGATGGGCAACGGTCCGCGTCGTGATGGCGATGGTGGTCAGCGCCGGTTCACTCCCCGCAATAACAACGAGGATTGATTCAAGCCGGATGAAATAAACAGTCAAGTTTTGCGTTACTAATAATGTGTTAACAATAGAAAGGAGGTTGTATAAACATATTCAACTGAAAAATAGATAAAAATTTCAAAGAAATATGGATAAAATTTTGTCAAACGGATTAGTTTGACTAATTTTGCAACGCTAATTTTCAGGCGTGTGTAAAGAGGCGGGAAACTGCTCATGCATCATCTGAAAGAGGCACACAACTTCAACAACAAAAATTTTTAACACAAAAAAAGTAAATACCAAAAATGATTATCGTACAAGTAAAAGAGGGCGAGAACATCGAGAAAGCGCTCAAGAAATTCAAACGTAAATTTGAAAGAACCGGCATCGTAAAAGAACTGCGTAGCCGTCAGGCTTTCGAGAAGCCGTCTGTCACCAACCGCAAGAAGATGATCAAGGCAGCTTACGTTCAGCAGCTCCGTCAGGCAGAGCAGTAATCCGCCCCACTTGCAAAGATACTTCCGTCGCCGGCTTCCGGTCAGCAGTCTTACAGACTATGACCGAAAGCCGGTGACTTTTTTTCCTGTCTTATCAACAGATTATTTATTGGATTGCTATTTAAATGCTTGATTCATTCATATCATATATGCGCTACGAGCTAAACCGTTCGCAACTTACTGTGGATGCCTACGGACGCGACATAAGGAGCTTTGCCGAATGGCTTGTGCCCGGATGTCCGGATGACATGCAGCCGGAAACGGTGACGCTCTCCGACGTGCGTGCCTGGCTCGCTTCCTTGGCCCGCGACAACCAGACTCCAACTACCATACGGCGGAAAGCACAGAGTCTGCGGGCATATTTCCGGTTTCTCCTAAAGAGAGGTGTGGTGACCACTAATCCCACGAAAGATCTCACTTTGCCGAAGATTCCAAAGAGTCTGCCGGATGTGGTGCGACAGGAAGAGATAGAAGGTGTGCTCAGGCTTGATGAGCAGGTCCTCGATCTTGATCCTGAGAATGAACAGGAGATGCGCGACGATCTTATCATCGATTTGCTCTATTCACTTGGAATACGTCGCGCGGAATTGATAGCCATAAGTGATCCGGATATTTCCTCTTCGGCCGGAGAGATAAAGATATTCGGGAAACGATCGAAACAGCGGGTGGTGCCGGTGCCTCATGCCCTTTTGCAAAAAATAGAACGCTGGCAACGGTTGCGCGACAGCATATGGCCCGACCTGGAGAATCCCGCGCCACTCTTTGTAGTGAAAGGTAAACGCATATCTCCCCGTCAGGTCTACGAGTCAGTACATCGGCAGTTGGAGCCTACCGAGGCCCGGAAGAAATCGCCTCACGCGCTTCGTCACTCCTTTGCCACTGCCATGCTCAACGAAGGCGCTGATCTCAATACGGTGAAGGAATTCTTAGGACATTCCTCGCTCTCCACCACACAGATATACACCCACGTATCGTTTGCCGAGATGAAGAAAGCTTACGAAAACAGCCATCCAAGAGCGAGACGAAATAAAATGGAATGAAAATTTTCTTAGAGGAAAAAGAAATTCTTTGCCGAAATTTGTTAACTTTGTAAATGAGTTACCGTATGGTAGGGGCAAGACTCTCCGCCGCCTCGCCGGCTCTCCGGACGGCTCAATATGTCTAACCCATAAAATCCCGTTGACTATGGAAGTACAGATCAAAGCGATTCATTTCGACATCTCCGAAAAACTCGTAGCATTCGTCAATAAGAAAATTGAGAAACTTACCCGTCGATTCGATGCTATCGGTGGCGTTGAGGTAAACCTGACTCTCGTAAAGCCCGAGACATCCAAGAATAAAGAAGCGGGCATAAAACTCAGCATACCCGGTGGTGCAGATCTCTTTGCATCCAAGACAGCCGATACATTCGAGGAAGCTGTAGACCTTTCGCTCGATGCTCTTGAGCCCCAGCTTGAGAAAGTGAAAGCAAGGAAATAAGCCGAAAAAACAAACAGCCCGTCTCCCATCATCTCGTTGAGAGACGGGCTTCTTACCGATATGACATCAAAGAAGAAAAAGAAAAAATCCAACAAGCATACGCTTATAGCGATTTCCTCTGCTTGCGGAGTCATAATAGCAGCCGCCTTGGCATTCCTGCTCCCTCTCGTGCTTACCAAAGCTCCCGACAGGGCCGTAATCCGTATTCCGGTCAATGCTTCTCATGACATGGTTAAGGATTCGCTTGCGAAGTATCTTGGAGATGCCTATGCTTCCAAAGTGATGCGGGTAGCGTCGCTGAGAGGTGCAGATTTCAGCAAGCGTCACGGGGCATATCTTATTGAAGAGGGCACATCGCCTCTGAGAGCCGAACACAGGCTGGCCCAAGGGATGCAGCATCCATTGACCATCACCATTAATGGATTCCGCACTCTTCCCGTTCTCACGGAGCGAGTGAGCCGTCGGCTTGATTTTACAGCAGACTCGCTTTCCTCGGCCCTTGCCGACAAACAGCTCCTCTCGCAATATGAACTTACTCCCGCGCAAGCCATAGCTATCTTCGTTGATGATTCTTATGAACTATATTGGTCGGCATCGCCTGAACAGCTGATTGAGAAAGTCGGCGCTCACTACAATAATGTATGGAACAAGGAGCGGCGTGATAAAGCTGCCGCCCTCGGTCTTACTCCGGCTGAGGTCATGACGTTGGCTTCGATAGTGGATGAGGAGAGCAACAAGCTCGATGAGAAAGGAAAGATAGGGCGCCTCTACCTCAATCGCCTGAAAATCGGTATGCCCTTGCA
>CAZUNU010000034.1:3497-19983 GCA_964622105.1 uncultured Sangeribacter sp.
CTGAACATCTCGCCAATGCGCGTCGCTATCAGAAGGCGCTTGATGCGCGAGGTATTAAATAATATGTTAATTCCCCAAAGTGATCTATGGCAGCAGGTAAAAGAATATCCTACTGTATAATATTTATTATAATCACCTTCCTCTCATCAGTCGATCTAAAGGCCGTTGAGAATCCTTTTTATGTCTCACCGTTGACATTCCCTTCCATTGATGCAAGCGCGCAGTTGCCACCAATGCCGGATACAATACCCGGCTATCGGATGAGCGAGAGTGAGCGATGGTGGCTCAACCGGCTCAAAGCCGGAAAACTTGACTTGAATGACACTACAGTAAGATACCCGAAGTTTCTGGATTTCTGTCTGGGAGTGTATCATTGGGCCGACAAGTTTTTCAATTCCTATGATCCCGATTATGTGACGGGTACAGGGAAGCGTTGGAAAGCTCGAATCGTGAATGATAACTGGACTTCCAGTCATCAGATGACCTTTCCCGATAAGCTTCATATGGATATGTTGAGTCAGCTGTATGCCAACATGGGTGCTTACGTGCAGTATATGGCGGTAAGTGCAGGTTATACGTTTGATATGAATAATATCGCTCACGACAAACCCATGGATCATGCCAAGATGGAATTTGGTTTCAACTGTGCTCTCTTCAACGTAGACATGTATTACCACGAGAATACGGGAGGCACCTACATACGGCGTTTCGGTCAGTACAAAAGAGGGGAGTTTTTCAAGGAATGGTTTCCGGGTGTTAAGCTCTATAAATTTGGCGTAGACGCCACATATTTCTTCAACCACAAACGCTATTCACAAGGAGCCGCCTATAACTTCTCAAAATTCCAGAAGAAAAGTCAAGGGTCATGGATCATCGGTTTTTCTTATGTGAACAATGATATCAGTTTTGACTTCACACAATTGCCTCTCGACCTGCTGCCTTACATTACCATACCCGTTTCGACCTATCATTTCCATTATCGCAGCTATGCTCTTATGGGAGGCTATGGATTCAATTGGGTGATAAAACCGAAGTTGCTTTTTAATGCTACGCTGACTCCCTCACTCGGGGTGACGCATTGCTATGAGGATTCACTTGAAGGTGCGCGTTGGATGCCATCGATGAATCTTGTAGGTCGAAGTTCGATCACATATAATTTGGGCAATTTCTTCTTTAGCGGCATATTCAGGTTCAACGGTCAGTGGTATCGCAGCAAAGTCTATTCGCTTTTCAGCGCCATCGAAAACTTTTCCGCCAACATAGGCTTCCGCTTCTGAAAAAACTAACTCAATTAACACACCCCTCAATTAACAAGGGTCGGTTGCGTCATAACAGATATTGGTTATTTAAGGTTTATTCCTTTTTTTCGTTTAGGCTTTGGGAGGAGAATTACGGGGAGGAGGAAGATTATGGCCGTAAGGGAGAAGATGAGTCCTCCCATCGTGCCGGCAGCCAATGGAAACCAGAAGCTTTCATGGGTGTCGCCAATAAGAAAAGGAATAAATCCCAGTACAGTGGAAAGCACCGTAAGCATTACAGCCGTAATTTTCACGCGGAAAGCCTTCACATAAATTCTACGGCAAACTGCAGCGGTTGTGCGGTCGGCTACGGAAGCTGATGGGGAGACAGAATAATAGCAGCGTGAAAGGGAATTATATTCATTGATGATATAGATGGCGGCGTTTACGGTGACCCCGCACAACAGTATGAAAGCCGCGAACCCACCCTGATCAAACTTCAGATCGAAAAGATAGAAGGTGAGGAAAACGCCGATAAACGACACCGGAATCACAAAGATGATTGCGAGAGGCTGGCGGAGTGAATTGAAAAGAATTGAGGATATGAAGAAGATGATCACGGCAATAAGCAGAAGAAGCCAGTAGCGCCCGGTGGATGGCTTATTATCCCAACTATACGTCACTTTCTCAGCCATATATCCTATCGGCAGAAAACGGTTGAAATTATCAAGCACTCTGTCAAGCACTTTCTCCCCTTGTTTTGGAGAGCCGATATATTCGTACTGTAGACACAGGATATATTCCTGGTTCTCCTTGACCACATCCGGTGGAGTCTGCCGGGATTCCACAGTGGCATAATCTGCCAGGCGCACATGTCGGTTGCCAACCTGCAGCGGTATGTTCATAAATGCCCAGAGATCTCTTCCCTTATCGGAAGAACCTAAGAGTATATGTTCCAAGCCGGAGTTGGTCACCAATGATGCTGCAGGCATATCACGCCCCATTTCTCTCCTCATGGCAGAATAAAGCGAGGAAATGCTTATCGAATCAAGAGCCAGGCGAGATTTGTCGAATTCAAGATAAAACTCGGTATAATCATCTTTCCAATATGAGAAATCCGACTTCAAGCTCACCTCCTTGATACGTTTATAGGCCAGCAAGGAATCGCTCAATACCCGGGCATATCGGTAAAGTTCATCATAATTGTATCCTTTCAGCCTCACCCTATAACTTCCCGCCGATTGACGCACATCATTGTTGAAGCCCATGTCTTCGAGACCATAGACGCTCCAACTGCCGCCGCCGAGCGTCAAAGCCTTGCTCACGACATTGCTCTTAAGTTGATAGGGATAGCCGCTTTTCTGTGCTTCAGGTTTGAAGTAGACTGCTATTGAGCCCCGCATCGGGCTTTGGATCGACGTGTGAAACTGGCGGATTCCATCTTCCGAAGCGAGGAAAGTTTCCATCTTCTTCATAAGAACGTTCATCTGCGAGAGGGTGGCGCCGTTAGGAAGATTAGCATTGATATACACAACGGGTTCGTTGGCATCACGTCCCCAATAGTTGCCCTCCGACACCTTCTCAACGAAGAGACGCAACGATCCTCCCAGACAACGGTCGACCCACGGCTTGAGGGTCTTTGTGTAGACAGTGGAACCGAAAGTTGCATTATACCAGCGCGCCGGGGTGGAGTCTGAATCTATCTTTTCTGGCAGGAAGAAAACAGGCAGCCCGAAAGCGAGGATAAAGACAAGATATACGATTGGCTTATGCCGCACGATGAATCTTACAATAGCTGAATACACCCGCGATATTTTTACGGGTAGGCGTCGCAGTTTACGCAAACTGCGGGCGCTTCTGCGACGCAAACCAATCCTCTCCACTAAAGCCGGCACAAGGAAGAGCGCCACGATAAGCGACACCGTGAGATTGACTATCACTACGATTATGAAATCCTTAAGGCTCAAAAGAGTTTTCTCATCGAGGAAGAAGATAACGGAAACGGCACCGATGGTAGTGAGAGTGGCGGCAAGGATAGCGGTGAAAGCCCTTAGATTGTGTCGGCGCGTGATGTGTTCCGTCATCACGATGAGATTGTCGATGATGAGATTGAGCGATATGGTGATTCCGGCAAGGGAATAAAGCTGTATCTCAACTTTGAGAAGCCAATAAGCCACAAATGCCACGCATAAGTTCATGGCCAGACTGATGGTTATTACAAGGAGATAGCGCCAGTTAAGGGTGATAAGCGCAACGAAAACCAAGAGTATGAGAACCGTAAGACCCGTGCGAAACCAGATGTTATCCAATTCTGCCGAGATACGCTCCGAGGCATCATAACCGAGAGTGAGCATGAAACCCTCCGGAAGTTGAGACCCGGCGAGAAATTCCTTTACTTTACTGCTGAGTTCTATCTGATTGGCATCCGGGGCGGCTTTGAGAGAAAGATAGATGGAATTTAGCCCGTTGATACGGAAATAGCCGGTTGGAGGTGCTTCTCCATGGCTCACTGAAGCAATCTTGTCGAGTGTTATTATTGATCCTTTTGAAGTAGTAACGACAATGTCAGAAAGATCTACCGTAGCGCTTGCCGGTTCTTGGGAGCCTGTGGAGCTGAGCGCGACGCTTATCCATTCCGAATCATTGACAGGGGAGAGTTTCACAAGTCCTAAATGTTGTGAACTGAAATAAGCAGATAGGGCTGAAAGAATGTCGTCGGGAGTAAGACCGAGGGTGGGTAGGAGAGATGCATCATAAGTGATGTTCCATTCCATCGGCATGGCTCCTGAGAGCTCTACCGAAGCAATGCCTTCTATGCGGCTGAGTCCGGGCTTAAGACGCGACTCGGCATACTCCATGATTTCAGAAGGAGGGAGATCGGCATTTACTGTATAACTCATGAATGGTCCCGCTGCATCTTGATCCACCTGCCTTACGCTCACTTGCGGATAACTTACATTGTCAGGAAGATTATCGCGGATCTGGCGCACTATCATGGCTGTCTCGAATCTGGCTGTGGCTATCGGTGTGTTCCGGTCGAGTTCAAGGGTTACAGATCCTGAACCTGCACGAGAACGCGAGTATATGTTTTTCACGCCATCTACTCTCGAAAGCGCAGCTTCAAGACGGCTGGTTGCCTCCTGTTCCACGGTACGCGCAGAGCTACCCGGCATCGAGAAATTAACCGACACCGATGGCAGAGCCTCTGAAGGGGCGAGGCGCACAGGCAGAAGAGGAAGCAAGGTTATGCCCAGAAGCGAGACAGCAATAAAAATGATTATCACTGAAAACGAAGACAGTGCGCTTAACCTGAACTTTACAGCTGGATTCATCAGAGTTGATTCAAGAAAGAGAGGGTTATTTTAAGCCGAGAGCATTGTCGAAAGATACGGATATAGGTATGTCAAACTCAAAATCATGGAGAGTGAGCTTGCGTATCTTATAGTAGCTGAGCCAGTAGTTCTGAAGGGAATTTATATAGTTGCGGCTTGCTTCGCGCCTTCGGTTGAGGGAGAGAGTGAGGCTGTTGATGTCGGCTTTTCCGATCATGAATCGGAGCTGGGTCTGGTCGTAAGCCTTGTCAGCGAGGTCCAGGGCCTCCACTGCACTCTCCACAAGACTCTGCTGCGAGGCAAAGTCAGAAAGTGTGATGGTGATATCCTGCTCCACGGAGAGCTCCTCCTGGCGCCCCTCGATGCGTGAGACGTTGAGGGTATTGCGTGCCATATTATACCTGCCTTTTCTCACTCCCCAGTCGATGAGCGGTATGGAAACGGAGAGCGACACCAGGTCCTGCCGTTGCAACCCGCTGTAGGCTCCTCCAAGAGTAGGGGCCACCTGGTTGAAGCCCACGCTCGCGTTGACGCTGGCATTGAACCGCGATTCCACACGCGTCTTGTTCACGTCTCGCTCCGCCTCCATCAGAGCCTGTCGGCGTGCCATGATCACCGGATTATTCTCAAGTGCGTATCTTAAGGCTTTATCCTCCGGAATGGTTATGGCCCGCGGTTTGCCGGGGAGAGTGACGTCTATATCCGTATCGGTGGGGAGACCGAGATAGGATGCGAAGTCGAATCGAGCACGTTTGAGGTCGATCAGTGCATTCTCCAGAGTGTTGCGGGCGTTCACTTTGTCAAGACGCAATGTGAGCAGATCCGCTTGAGATATGGCTGCTATGGCAAACCTGCGTTCCCCCACTGTGTAGAGGGTGTCGGCCGAGGCGAGATTATCTTTTGCGAGCTGATACTCTGTCTGAGCCAAAGCTAAGGTGAAGAAGCGGCGCACCACCTCCTCCGAGAGCGATTCCATGTTGTAGATAAACTCATGGCGCACTTTCTCATATTTCAGTGGCTCAATTCTTCTCTCCCAACGGAACGCGTTGAAGCCAAGCAAATTCTGGCGATAACCGATGCGGAAAGGCACGGTGGAGAACTGATGTGAGGCATAATCGCCGAAGTTGCGCAGATACTGTAGATCGGATTGCATATAAAGCGAGCCGCCGAGGAAATCTACGTTCTGGGTTGCAGTGATTCCGGCCGAGGCACTGTAGTTTTGCTGACTACGGAATACGTCGATATTCTCCTGCGAATCATATCGCTGGGTGATATATCGGAAATAGCTTGCCGGAGTGAGGTCGAGTGAGAAGCTGGGCAGACGGTCGGCCTTGAATGAGCGCCATTCCCAATAACCGGCGGCATATAGATTGCGGTTTTTGAAAGCTGTGAGAGATGAATCGGCCGCTATTTCTATTGCTTTCCGGAGCGACAGCGTGATTTTGTCTCCTGCAGCTGCGTTGAAGGAGAACGATATCAGCAAGTGTAGAAGAAGGGGAAGGTATGCTCGGCTATATTTTTTCATGATGAAAAACGGGCTTGAGAAGGATTAAAGATTTAGAGCCGGCCGGCAGCAGGCATATCGGCACGGTTATGATTTCGATAGATCAAGAAATAGATGAGGGGAATGATGAAGATACTCACAAGAGTGCCTACTACCATCGAACCGATCATGGCCACAGCCAACGGGCGCTGAAGCAGACTGCCCATATCTGATGTGAAGAGCACCGGAAGCATGGCGAAAATTGTGGTGAGCGAGGTCATGATGATCGGACGCAGACGGCGATGTCCGGCTATATGGATAGCCTCGATTACAGGCACACCTTTGCGCCTCTCCTCATTGATGGCATCTATCTTGAGAATAGAATCATTCACCACAATGCCACACGTGACGATGATGCCTATGGCAGACATGAGATTGAGAGACTCTCCGCATACCAGCAGGCTGAGGAGGGCAAAAGTTATGTCAATCGGAATTTCCAAGAGCACCACCAAAGGCTGCGAGAAACTCTCAAACTGTGCGCAAAGGATGAAATACATCATCAGCAACGACACGAGGAGAATCACACCCAATTCACGTATCATCTTCCGATTGGAGAATATCGAGCCTGTAAAACTGACATCGATGCGCTCTGAATCTTCGGCTGCCTTGTAAGCCGCTTTCATCACCTCGGCAGATTCAGCAGGAGTGACATCGAAAGAGAGCGGTACGAATTCACCGTCGGAGGCAGCTCGGAGAGTCTTGAAATCATGTCCGCGTGACACAGATACCAGGATCTTGAGTGGAACCTCCGCGGCATGGCCATCGGAAGTACGTCGGGAATGAACGAGAGTATTGCCAATTATCTGCTCCAAAGTCTCGTCAGATGTGGCCACTCTCACCGGGAGATAATCGCCGTAAGAGCGGAGCACTGTAGCATCGGCGCCCCGGAAAGCCTCACGAAGCACACGTTCCACTTCATTGTAATCAACATTGTATAGCGCTAAAAGGTCGCGGCGCACGGCAATGTCGATACTGCTGCTTAGTTGCGTTTCCTTTACAGGATGGTTTGTGGCAGCAACTATGGCACGTCGCACCGAGTCAACTGTTCCCACCAGTCCGGGAGCATTGGCCACACGCGGAGAGAGTCGCACTTCGAGAGGGGGCTCCGAACTGGAGAACACTTTCTCAAAAATGTTATCAGGAGGAGAGAAAGTGAAAACCGCTTCCGGCCATGAACGGTTAAGTATGGCCGCTACGGAATCGGAGAGCCGGGGTAGATGGTCAGAATCTGCTACACGCAACCAGATCTCGGCCTCTGCGGGGGAGAGACGGCTTTGTGGCAACAGGTAATCCTGTGTGCCTGCTGAAATGGCAGATTCGACAGGGAGCCCGCCAAGGGCCGAAAGCAAACCCTCGGAGCGACTCAGGTTTTCGTTTATATCTATGTTTTGGTTCCAGTCTATAGTGAGAATGGTCTCGGCGCTCCCTACGTCGGGCATCCTCTCAGTGCGTAGGAGCGAGAAGAGTGGCCAAGCGGCAAGGATTGTTATGGCCACAAATGCTACGGATGCGATTTTATGCTTGAAAACCAGACGCATTCCATTGTCATACCATCGGGTGAGCCAAGAGCCTTTTTGCTCCATCTCTTCTGAGCGACCCTTACAAGTGGCTTCGGCTTTCTTGCCCTTATAGAAGAGGAAATAGAGCACCGGCAGGAGCGTTATGCCCACTGCATAGGAAGCGGCCAATCCGGCTGTGATTGCAAAAGCCTGATCAGCGAATATTGCCCCGGCTATTCCACTCATGAAGACAAGGGGCACAAACACGGCCACTGTTGTGAGCGAGGAACTGAGCATCGGGGTGATCATCTCATTGGTGCCCTTCACGCAACTCTCCTCAAGCGAAAGACCAAGGAGACGGTATTGAGTGATATTTTCGGCTACAATCACAGAGTTGTCGATCATCATGCCGACGGCCAGAATCAGCCCGGCAAGTGATATGATGTTGATCGACACTCCGAATAGCCAGAAAAGCAGAAATGTGATGATTACGGCCACCACTATAGTTATGCCGATGATGAAGGGGAGGCGCCCGCTTCTCATGAAAATGGCGCAGACCACAAACACGAGCAGAAGGCCGAGCAGAAGATTCTGCTCCAGATTCGAGATGGTGAAATCAAGCAGTTGTGTCTGGCTGCGGCTCTTTGAAAAACTAATGGATGTGTATTGTGAAGAAAGATCTGTAAGAGTCTTGTCTACGGCCTGCTCCATGGCAGCCATGCTTTCAGAGCCATGTTTTATGAGGGCCATTGCCACAGCTCGTTCACCGTTATAAGATGTGTAACCCTCCGGCCTGGCCTCTGTAAGCTCAACACGGCATAGATCGCCGAGCCGGTGCAGTCGCCCGTTGTGAAGAAATCTTATATCACGCACATCATCGGGAGTACGCAGAGGATTTGAGATATGGATGTTGTATTCGTAATAACCGTCGCGTACGGTCATGCTCCCCGGCTCAGCATTATTCTCCACAAGCAGATTGGTGATGTCGGAAGAGGTGATGCCGAGTGGGCGGAGCAGTTCATAGTCAGGGATGATACGCAGTTGGCGCGAGGGCACGCCAGTCATGTCTACCATGGCCACTTCCGGAAGCTGCTCAAGACGGCGGCGCACTACGGAGTTTGCCACTTCCGCCATCTCCATGAAAGATTTCCCTTCGCGAGGTGTGAGATAAAGATAGACAACCGGTATGTCTGTGGCGCTTGCTTTCACAGCTTTGGGGCGAGACGTGGAGCGAGGCAAGTAATTCATGGCCGCATCGATTTTCTCGTTCACTTCAATGAAAGCGAGATCAGTATCCACTCCATAATCCATGGTGAGGCGGATGACTGCGGCTCCGTCGCGCGTCTCGCTTGCGATGTCGGCGAGGCCGCCAACCTGCATCAGATTTCTACGCAGCGGTGTCACTACGGAGCTTTCGAGCTGCCGGGCCGACATGTTATCACCGGCCACTTGCACTGATATGTGAGGAATGGCCACGTCAGGCAAAAGCGACACCGGGAGAGTGGAGAAGGTGACACAGCCGATTATTACGAGCGCGAGGAAAGCCATAATCACGGCAATCGGTCGCTTGATAAGGAAATCAACCACGGTTAGACTAAATAAGAATGATTAATCAGGGGTAGCGTCTTTCAATTTCCACCCGTTTTTATTTCCACCGGGGCTTCGTGGGCGAGATTCTCGCCACCCGAGATTATCACAGCATCGCCTGAATTTAGCCCCTCGGTAATTTCATAAGATGAGAAATTCTCCATTCCGGTGGTTACGTAGTTCCACATAGCCTTACCCTCCTTGAAAGTGAACACAACCTGGCGCCCCGAACGCAGCACTACCGCCGACTTTGGCACCATAAGCCGCTTTCCGGACGGGCGGTCGATACTGACGCGCATGTTCATGCCGTCGATGAGAGCCTTCGCGTCGGCAAGACGTGCTTTCACGGCTATGTGGCCGTTATCGTCGATAAGCGGATTTATCTCTGTTATGCGCCCTGAATACATAGCTCCTCCGCTGAAAGGGGAAGCTGAGATTGGATCGCCGGGACGCAATAACAGCCCTTCCGACTCAAGCACCGAGAATTCCACTTCCATGGAAGTGGTGTCGATAATACGGCAGAAAGGTTCGGAGAGATTCGGCATTGAAAAAGGGGTAGCATTCACGTTGGCTACAACGCCGTCAAACGGGGCTGAGAGAGTGGCGTCGGCTATTTCACGCTGATTCGACTTCACGGCAGTCTCCGCCTGAAGGAGTCCGCTGCGCACGCGTGCCAGACGCATCACATCTTCCGGCACCTCCGAAAGTTTTGCCGGATCGTAGCCTTGACCGATGAGCACATCCTGCATCTCGAGACGCGCCTGCTCGAGAGCCGCTTCATTTTTCGCTTTCTCTGAGTTCAAGCGGAAGAGGTCGAGTCGGGCTAATGGCATGCCTTTGCTCACCCGCTGCCCGTTGCGCACGAGCACTTCGCTCACCGGTTC
This sequence comes from uncultured Sangeribacter sp., assembly GCA_964622105.1. Lineage (GTDB taxonomy): Bacteria > Bacteroidota > Bacteroidia > Bacteroidales > Muribaculaceae > Lepagella. Next base: position 13,581 of record CAZUNU010000034.1, read on the forward strand.
AGAAGAGCGGAAGAAGATATCTGCATGTCGCGCAGCCTTCACACGGCCATTGCTTATGATGTTGGCGGAGAATTCCGCAGGCTGGATATGGAGAGTGTCAACCTGAGTGGTAAGGTCAGGTGTCTCCGCTTTTACGGATGTCTCCTCCTTATGCTCATCCTCTTTTTTATTGCACGCCGTGAGAGCGCCAGTGAAGAGTAGCGTGGCCGGAAGGCAGAGGCAAGTGAGATATTTCTTGAAGATAGTGTTCATGAGTGTAGGTAATCTGAAATCCATGGAGAGAAAATGGGGATGACTTTGATATGTAGGTTACAAAATTAATTAAAATTTCGGAAAGAGGCTATACTTATCCATAAGAATCAGAACTTCTTGAAAGATGTGGAGCTATCTAAGAGGGTTATAACCTGAGAAACTTTATCATTAGCCCGGTGAGGAATCTGCCGATGCCGGATGATGGCTCCACAACGGTGCCGACAATAAATTTTTCAGGCAAGAAACCCCAGTAACGCGAATCTTGCGAATCAACGGCATGGTCGCCTGCAGCGAAGCAGTAGTTCTCGCGGAAAGTATAAGTGGAGGGTAGGGTGATTGAGTCCGTATCGGGATTGTTGTCATTGTCAATAGGCAATGGAAGCCCCGTTTCCCATTCGATATACTTGCGGTAAAGAATGAGATTGCGGCGATCAAGACTCACTGTCATGCCTTTGGCTGGCACCACCAGTGGCCCCATCTCATCTATAGTCCAGTTGAATAGGGAATCGAATGGCGCGGCGTAGACTCCTCCATCCATCCTGACGGAATCAGGGGTAGTGCTGCGTTTGTATGCCACGTATTCCCTAACAGCATCTTGTTCAGAAGCAACTCCTAATGTATGAGGGTAACCACGCACCCGATAATGCCCTCCATGCACTTCAAGCGTATCGCCAGCCATGGCTATGGCCCGTTTGCAATAATAAAGCCGCATGTTCATGGCCACGCTGTCCCATCCCTCAGTCCAGGGCACGTTGAATACGATTATGTCGTTTCTGTCCAGTTTTCCGTAACCCGGGAATCTTCTCACCGAGAAAGGGCGTCCTTCGGCAGCATCCATGAAATTGAAGACTCTTGCGCCGAGCTTAAGCTTGTTCACCAATCCTGTATAATCGGGGGGCAAGGTCGGCGTCATTGAGCACGTCGGGGTATGAAACGTGTCGAATGCTATGAACAGCAGGAGCCAACGCAACAGGTAAAACGCCGCCACGGTAAGGCCCAGGCCATAGACCACTTTGCATATCTTGTGAAGCAGAGTTTTATTTATCTTCTGAGGTAGTTTCATTTTTCAAGTTTTGGATTAGTTGTCGTGCTTCACTACGCATGTCGTCTATAGCCGGCGAAGGCACCTTTACGCTCATATTTAGCAAGGCCGAAGCTTCGCGAAGAGCATCCGGTGCAGAAAAGGAAGTTGAATCGGCATAGAGCTTCATCAGCAGGTAATGAGGATATAGGCGGTTAGGGCAACGGGCGGAAGCACGGTTGAAGTAATGCACGGCGCTGTCTTTGCGCCCGAGCTGCTGCCAGTTCTTACCGATGATGTTCAGTGGCATTGGGTCGGCCGAGCCGCGGAGTAGCTCCATCATGACTTTGTTTGACTGCATCCACTTTCCGGCTTTATGGAGCGAAAGCCCGGTATTGAACGTTTGGTTTATCTCCCTGCGATCAAGGGGATGACAAAGAAATAGTATTCCGGAAATGGCGGCAAGAGATCCCAGAATCCTTATGTCGATCATAGTGGTAGAGAGGAAAGAAGATACAAGAATCAGTGCTATTACGACGGCGGAGAGAGGAAATTGCAAAGGATAGGAAGCGGTCATAACTGTCATGACCGCCACGACGCAACCGGCTATGGACCGATTTTTACATCTCCAGGCAGTAATCAGAGCAGCCGTAAGTAGGAGAATAAGAAGAAGAGTTACGCCCCATCCATAGGCAATGGCAGTCTGCAAGTATTCGTTAAATACGAAATCCGGAGCATCGGCCACAAGTATCTCCCTCTCCGGCCGTAGCTCCGAAGAAAAATATCTTTCCTGAGCGTCGCCATAAGCACCGGCCACATATTCCGGACCGACACCGGAGAAGGGGTGAGCATCCATAGCCGTGAGAGCTACTTTCCACATGAGAAACCGGCCATGAGCAGAGTTGGCTTTAAGCGAGAAGAGTGTAACGCTCAAAAGAAGCATGCCTATTAAACTGAGAGGAAATAGGAATTTATATCGACGGAAGAAAGAGAGGATTTCCGGCAAGAAAACCACAATAGCACCCAGAGCTGCGGCTATCCAAGCCGTACGACTCAGAGTGATGGGAAGCAGCATGGCATCTAGCAGTAATACAGCGGCTCCGAGCCATCGAAGGATAGCACACCCGCGGATAGATTCCGCAAGTGCCAGCGGGAAAGTGAGGGCAAGGAAACAACCGAAAGGTCCCGGATTAAAGAAAGACCCGGTGACAGGATAAAGATGATGCAATGATGGCCGCAACCCTACCAACTGCAACACCCCATACACCCCTTGAACCAAAGCCAGCCCAAGCAACAGGAAAACAAGACGACTGCTCATAGAAATATCTGATATTTCTATGAGCTTCTTCCGATAGAAGTTAGACTTGGTTTTTTCCAATCCGGTCATTACTGTGTATAGATAGTAAATATTATTATCTTTTCACCACCCTTTAAGGTTTTTTTATCTCCGATATAGGAATTCTAAGTAACCCTGGATTAGATTCAGGTTGACCCTCATCAATAACTGAAAGAAGAATATCGTCACCTTCTATTAAGAAAAAAATTTGAGGGAGAAGATCTAATTCTTCAGGCGATCTGAATTCGGTGAATGCTACTTCTTTCTTTTTTTCATCAATGCAACCGATATATCCCTGCTTGTTTTTAGGTACAACGAAATATATTTTTCCTTTATGCATTTGAAAGTATCTCATTGGATATGCATAATCATTTTCACCTAACTCATGCAAATCCATAAGGCGATCAGTAACATAGGGCTTCCCCGCAATTTCTTGGGGCACTTTATTTTTTCCGTAATCAAAGATATATGTAGGGTAGACACCTTCCTGATCAACAGTGAAAAGAGTATCTTTTACATGTTCCCAATAAAGAAGGCGATGATTGTCATTATCTATGAAAACTCTATTCCAAAAAGTATGTCCATTTTCCCTACATTTTGATTCTATTGCCTTCGGAGCCACTGTAGGACTGTCGGCATGGCAGAAAATATAACTGAATGGAGGACATCCAAAGAAAGTGTTTACGTAGAATACCCCGTCATCTTTGGTAAAATACGCTTCACATGGTTGTGTATTATAGTCTTCTCGGGGCCCAAAAGTTATTGTATCATAGCCATGATAATTGCCTCGGTCATCATATTTCTGAATTTTTCTGATTTGCCCATCGAAAAGATATACAAGGCTGTCGTCTTTCCATGTATTACCGATCCAAGTGAAATCTTCCGGCGCGTCGCCTTTCTTAGCCACATCCCCATAAAAGCGACCGTCATGATAGAAAGATTTCAGGAACGAGCGTGACTGAATAACCATTCTGTCTTTCATCCAGAATAGACCGCTAATGTCATATATTAATGAGGAATCATTTGTTTCGAGCCAGATGATATCCTTAGGATTCATAGTGATAACCTTTGCCTTATCAAGATCAGCAATTAGAATTCGGGAGGATCTGCCATCAATATGTGAACAGCCGAAAAACCCTATTAGGACCAATAGACCTAAGAAAAATTGAATTATACTTCGCATAAATAAGTCTGCTATTATTGATATTTCTGTACTCTGACGGGTAAACCAACTTTAAGATAACTGATACCTCAAAGATTATAATACACAAGCATCCTCTTATTTAGCCATCAACCTATACAGAACACCATAACATCACGGTTTATAAGTTAAAACTAAAAATTATTATTGTACAAAGGTATTTAAACTCAAGGAGAGCGGCAACCCTTGTAATCTTATATTGTGAATATGTAAGGTTTTAGATTGTTTCATAATAAGATAATCTTTTGAAGTTAAGAAGAAAGAGAATTACCTTATGTAAGGTAGTTGGTAATACGTTAAATTCAAATGAGGTAAGAGGAATATAGGGAGAATCAGAGGAATAGTTGAGACGCTTCGTAGAGGAAAGGGCGTTCCTCCCGACCTCCGGAATGGTTGTGGAGCCATAGGAGAGCGTTGGTTGGAATATTGTCGAATATCAGGCTGTCAGCCACGGCAGTTTTCCGACCTGCGGATCTCCATCCGGCGGCGCCCGCACAATAGAACAGCTCGTAGTCCTGACCGACACGAACAAAATTGTCGTCATTTCTCGGCACAAACAATACTGAGTCAAGCCTGATAGCCTTCTCAAAGTGAAATGTCAGTGTTTCGTCAACCTCATTCAGATAAAATGAGTGCCAGATATCATCAGTTATGAGAGACAGGTTTCTCTGGTGTATCTTATCGAGAGGTTTGTCAGAAGTTATTCGATTCGGAGAAATCTCTTTTCCAATGGAATAGAAATGCATTTCAGCAAGCTCCGTTTTCTTATCTTTCGGCCCATGAAAACGTATAAACCTGACGGAACCCGAATTGTAATGAGTCATGAGTCGGTTTGTCTTTTCAGAACCGTCAAAAGATCTTATTGTCTCAAATGTTTTCCCATCAGCAGAAACATCAATATATGTGCCGTTAAGATTTTTGAGAAATTTCTCAGTATTTCCTAAGGGATATTTGCGCTTTACAGTTACCTGACGACAATTATTGAAATCAGGAATAAGTGAACGGTGACCTTCTTCTGAGGTTAGCATGGGATAGCCAACCATGGATAAACGCCCATTGCTGTAGATAGTCGGTATCAGGATAACATCGTTTTCTACATGATGAAAGGTAGCGGAGCCTTTTTTTAACGGAGCTATATCCACGGCTTCAAGATCTGCACCGTTGAAAATACTCAGGAATGCCCATTCTGTATCCTTGGATATCTTTACTTTTATGGGAAGAGAATACGGGAAATACTGCTCCGAAACATCCCTAACGTAAGGATTATAGAAAATTCCAGGCGCCATCCCTTCGGCAAGGGATGGGTAAGGATTTGGTTGCTTTTCAAAAAATTGTCTATATACTTTTCCCTTCTTCCGCTCTTTGGGGTCAGCTTCGCGCTGAGGGATTTTTTCCGTGTAATTGAAAGGTAGGGATAAGCCGGTAGTGTCGATAAGTGCACTCCAGAAGTGGCGGCTATTATAGGAAGGAGAGTTTATGTAGAAGTCTGTAGCCACGGGAATGCCTACAGATCTCAGGGCATAGGCTGCTATATCACAGTTTTCACGACAGTACCCGACACGATGGTCAAACAGATAAAGAGCTCCAAGATGGGGGAGCTCTACATCAGTATGATTGTTAAACCCTTCCTCTTTCAGACGGTTGAGCACAGCTGATGCCACTTCAAGGACATCAGAAGAATTCCTGAGTGCAGAATCGGCAATCTGGAAATACCGGTTATAGTATGTTTGGCGCCAAGATTCAGGTTTTTCATTATCTATTTTATAAGGAAGCACATATTCACAGAAATCATCAAAGCTGTAATGGTCTTTCCATGGACGTGAAAGCCACACATCGCAGGCAAGATTCACGTTATCAATCAAAGTCTCTGCGTCAATCTCATGAATATCTGTATGCTTCCGGGCCATTTTTACGTAATCATACTTCTGCCATTTTTCAATATTCTCTTCACTCAGCTTACCGTTGATCTTGAGTGCTTTCATTGAGTCGATCTGAGAGGATTCAAACCAATGACGATCAACTAAGGCGATGACGCAACGGCAAGCCGCTGCATATCGGAAAGAATCTCCTTCGAAGTGGCGGATTACTCTTTCCAGTTCCTGCCGGTTCCCTCCGGATATTTCAAAAGCCTCCTCAAGTTTCTTCCTGTCATATGCAGGCAGGTCCGGCCGAACACATGAAAGCATCCAGCATAAAGCAAGGAGAAGAAAAAAGAGGTGAAAATTTTTAATCATATGGTGGAAATATGATGATTTTATGATTATTCCTTCGTTATTACGAAAATCCCGGGGTTAGTCTCCTCTCCGGAGTTCTCTATGTCAGAAAGAATTTTACCGATGAGCGAATACTCATCTGAATAGAATGGCCATATTTATTAAAGAAAAATTTAAATTTGTGTTACACATCTAAACACATGGAGTTCCTCATCCTCCCCCATAGCTATAACATAGGGCACGGTGTCATCTTTGATACAGAAAGAAGAGACACTTTTGTCAAAAGTTAATTTTTTAATGACTTTCCCTTCCCAGTCCATAACATAGATATATGAAGTTGCTGCTCCTATCTTAATTAGATCCTTGGGGTCAGACCATCC
>CAZUNU010000035.1:0-18037 GCA_964622105.1 uncultured Sangeribacter sp.
AAATTACGATGTATTAGATAGTTTACTTTTATGTCTTCAAAAAGGACATTTATTAACAAAAACCAAACATGGCGAAAGTTACAAAAGAGATGGCCCTCGAATATCATGAGGAGGGTAAACCGGGCAAAATTGAGATAGTGCCCACCAAACCATATGCGTCGCAACATGACCTTGCATTGGCTTATTCACCCGGTGTGGCATATCCTTGTCTTGAGATTGAAAAAAATCCTGAGGATGCTTATAAATACACAGACAAAGGTAATCTTGTAGGTGTGATCAGCAACGGCACTGCAGTACTCGGACTTGGCGACATAGGCGCTCTTGCCGGTAAACCTGTAATGGAAGGCAAAGCTCTTCTCTTTAAGATTTTCGGTGGACTTGATGCGTTTGATATTGAGATAAACGAGAAAGATCCTGACAAGATCATAGAGATCGTCAAGGCCATTTCTCCAACGTTCGGTGGCATCAACCTTGAAGATATCAAGGCTCCCGAATGTTTTGAGATAGAGAAAAGACTCAAGGAGGAATGTGATATTCCAATTATGCATGACGATCAGCATGGCACAGCAATCATTTCAGGTGCGGGCCTCATAAATGCTCTACAGATCCAGGGCAAGAAGATTGGCGATATCAAACTTGTGGTAAACGGCGCAGGTGCAGCGGCCATCAGTTGCACCCGTCTTTATGTTCAGCTTGGTGTCAAGCCTGAGAATGTGGTGATGTGCGATTCAAAGGGAGTGATCAGAGCCGATCGCACCAACTTGAATGCACAGAAGCGTGAATTCGCCACTACCCGCGACCTTCATACACTCGCGGAAGCTATGGTTGGTGCAGATGTTTTCCTCGGTCTTTCTGTAGCTGACGTTGTAACTCCGGAGATGGTGCTCTCTATGGCTCCGAAGCCAATTGTGTTCGCTCTTGCAAACCCCAATCCTGAGATTGATTACAATCTTGCCATGGATACGCGGGATGATATTATTGTGGCTACCGGCCGTTCGGATTATCCGAACCAGATAAACAATGTGATCGGTTTCCCCTATATCTTCCGTGGAGCACTTGATTGCGGGGCCACCGGCATCAACGAGTCGATGAAGATTGCAGCGGTGTATGCCATTGCCGACCTCGCAAAGCGTCCGGTTCCAGCTGTGGTAGACGAGGCTTATGGAATGAACAACATCAAATTCGGCCGTGAGTACATCCTTCCGAAAGCTCTTGATCCTCGTCTGCTGACATGCGTCGCTCCTGCAGTTGCACGCGCTGCGGCAGAGTCAGGAATCGCAAAACGTCCTATCACAGACTGGAGTGCATATCAGGTGCGTCTGAGGGCTCTTATGGGCGATGATGGCAAGATGATGCGAAGAATTGCTGAAATAGCTCGCCAGACTCCGAAACGTGTGGTTATCTGTGAGGGTAATATGGACAACATGCTTCGCGCGGCAGTCCGTTGCGGCCATGATGGTGTTTGCCGTCCTATTGTGCTTGGCAACGAGGAGATGATCCAGAAACGTGCCGACCGTCTTGGCCTCTCGCTCGAATGCGTTGAAATTGTGAATCCACGTCATGACCGCGAAGCTGAAACCCGCGAACGTTATGCAAGAATCCTTGCCAAGAAGAAGGCTCGCGAAGGTTTCTCATTTGATCTTGCTCTTGAGAAGATGTATGAACGCTCTTACTTCGGCATGATGATGGTGGAGACGGGAGATGCTGACGGCTGTCTATATTCATCATATGTTGCCGGTGAACAGGCTGCTGAAGACGTGGTGTCGATCATCGGCCTTCAGGATGGCTATGATCATTTCGCAACCATGCATATCCTCAACACCCGAAAGGGCACTTTCTTCATTGCCGATACTGCTGTGAATCCCGATGCTGATAAATCAGCTCTCGTTGACATAGCACGCCTTGCAGAACACACAGTGTCGTTCTTCGCTCAGGAGCCTGTGATCGCTATGCTTTCTTACAGCAACTTTGGTTCGTCTAACCACGAGGAGGCCACATTGGTAGCCAAGGCAGTGAAAGAGCTCCATGAGAAGTATCCGGAAGTGCTCGTCGACGGTGAGATGCAGGTAGAGTATGCGCTTGATACTAAACTCAGAGATTGCACGTTCCCCTTTAATAAGCTTAAAGGTAAGGATGTGAATACCCTGGTTTTCCCCAACCTTACTGCAGCTAATACTACCACCCAGATGCTTCTCAGTATGGGTGTAGGATCTATTATCGGTCCTGTACAGATGGGTCTTAAGAAACCTGTTTATTTCACCAATAGCAATGCATCGGAAAGAGAGATCATCGATCTTGTAACCATAGCTGCTATTGATGCAATCGCTCTTGAGAAGAAGTAAGACTGGGGTTATTATTAGGATTTATCGAATAAGTATGATACTCCGGTAATAACTTTTACTTACCAAGGAGGACGGAGTAGATTAATATAGAATAAGAAGAATCGGCCTTAATGAAAGCAATATTTCCGTTAAGGCCGATTCTTAATATATTTCTGAATTAGTGATTCTTTTTTACTATATTGGATTAATTCAACTTCGTATTAATAATTCGGATGCGGTCGTCGGCCTACTAAGGCCATGTGCATTTGAATTGGTTTGTAATATCGTGTCGGGCGGGGCAGGCTGAGGCCCTTACTGATTATTTTTTCCAGAATGAGGGGGTAAACAGCAGGAGGATTGTGTAGAGTTCGAGACGACCCACCAGCATAATAAAAGCAATAATCCATTTTCCTACATCAGGCACAAGGGAATAATTTCCGGACATTCCCGTGATATCTGTTCCTAAACCGGTATTGGCTACGGCTGACAAGGCTACAAAAAAGCTGTCTTTCAACGGCATTCCCAACATCACCAAAAATGTGCCTCCGAGAACGATCACAATTACGAACAAGAATAGGAAAGCCAAAGTCTTCATTACTATCCATGAAGGAGTGCCTCTGCCATTGATTGTAACCGTAGTGACAGAATTGGGGTGCATCATCTTGAAGAATTCATTCTTCAGAAATTTGAAAAGTATGATGAAGCGGTCGATTTTTGCACCACCGGAAGTGCTGCCGGCACAAGCTCCCATAAACATCATGATGATAAGGACTACTACTGCCAATGGTCCCCAATCGCGGAAATCAGGCTCAGTAAGGCCCGTTGAAGACAGAATAGAGACAGCCTGAAACAGCGGATCGATGGTGACATCTGAAACATCATCGCAAAGACCTCTTAAGATAATATTCAGGCATAAAAGAACATAGCAGCAAAGAATGATACCAATATAGCATTTCAAGGCATCGTTGGAAAAAGCTGATTTGAAATCGCCACAACTTGCCTTATAAATCAATGCGAAATTTACGCCTCCAAGAAACATAAATATGGTAAGGATAATCTTCACGTAAATGCCGCCTTGTTCCACCACTGAGGTGTCATTTATCGAGAAACCGCCCGTCGACATAGTTGAAAGCCCATAGCAGATTGCATCGAAAAATGAAATTCGTGAAAGAGAAAGAAGAACGATCAACAGAGTTGTAAGGCCTATGTAGACCAACCAGAGGCTTTGTGCCGTGAAACTCACGCGAGGGCGAAGCTTATCGTGAGTGATACCGGTGACCTCAGCGTTGAACAATTGCATACCCCCTTGGTAATTAAGCATAGGGAGTACAGCCAAAGTGAAGAGAATTATACCCAGACCACCTATCCATTGCACTACACATCGCCAGATCAATATGGAATTCGGCACATTTTTCAATGAATCGAGCACTGTAGCTCCGGTGGTTGTGAAACCACTCATGGTTTCAAAAAAAGCATCAGTGACGGAGAGATGAGTGCCACAAAAGAGAAAAGGACTCATCCCGAAAAAGGAAAGGATAATCCACGTCAACCCGGTGAGCAATATGGCTTCTCTTTTACCCATGTCGCGACTTTTGGGTCGCAGACTCATGAGACCCACACCAACCAGACCTGTTCCACCAAGACACAAAAGAAACTTCCAAGCTGCCGACTCCTTATAAATGAGCCCAACAATGAAAGGTATTATCATGAACAGGGCCTCGATAGAGAGCAGCCATCCGATGACACGAAGGAGCATCCGGATATTGATGTAACTTTTATTTCGGATCAATGCCATTTGATATAACCGTCAGTTAAACCATTTTTCGATTTTGCTCAAAGTGCCGGAAAGACTGAACACCACTACATAGTCGCCTGCCTGTATATGAGTGTTACCGCTGACCAGCATACAGTTGTCTCCACGTACCATAGCGGCAAGGGTCATACCGAAAGGCAGCCGCAAATCCTTGACTGGTGCCTTTGTAATCTTAGCACCCGGCTTTACGAGAATCTCTGCAACTTCAGCATCTGCAAGGGCAAGACACTTCGCATTGCTTTCATCAGCATCGAGCAGAATCTTGAAAATATGACTTGAAGCGAGAAGCTTTTTATTGATGATCGTGCCGATGTTCAGGCTCTCCGCCTGACTCACAAACTGCAAATTCTCAACATCGGCCACTGTCTTCGGCACACCGAATTCTTTTGCAGTTAGGCACGAAAGGATATTGGTTTCCGAAGAATCGGTCAAAGCAATGAAAGCATCATACTGATAGATGTTGTTGTCGCGCAGCACTTCTATATCACGTCCGTCGCCCCAAACTATTTCACAATCGGGGAGAGCCGTGGCGAGTCGTTCACAATTTTCACGGTCGTTGTCGATAATCTTCAGATGATACTTGTCATGGTATTGTGAAGCAAACCTCTGGGTGATTCGTGAGCCACCCATAATAAGGGCTTTCTTTATTACCCTTTTCTTTTTTCCGCATAGATCACGCACCTCCTGAATATAAGGAGGTGTAGTGATGAAATAGAGAGTATCGTCACGAAGGATATCATCATTACCACCCGGGATGATGGTTTCGTTGTTACGTTTTATGGCTGCAACGTGGAAATTATGATCTTTAACAGGCAGATCTTTCAATTTATGATCAAGAAGCGGAGAATCGCCATGGAGCTTCACTCCAATAAGGAGGAGGTTGCCGCCATGTAGTTCTCCCCAATAGCGTGCCCAATTATGAGCCAAAGCCAAAGCAATTTCGTCTGAAGCAAGGTCTTCGGGATAAATCAAGAAATCAGCACCTATCTTCTTAAGGATATTCCCGTTTTCAGGTACGAGAAATTCAGAGTTATCGATTCTCGCAACTGTTTTCTTAGCACCAAGGTGTTTGGCTATTGCGCAGGAAGTGATGTTTCTTGTTTCATATGGAGTGACCGCTATATAGAGGTCTGTATTGGATATGCCCACATTGTGCATGCTCTCGAAAGAGGAGGTAGAACCATTCCATGTCATCAGATTGTAATTAGAATCGATCACATCAAGATGGTCCTGGTCACTATCAAGGAGGATTATATCCTGATCCTCGTTCGACAGCATCTTTGCGAGATGGGTGCCGACTTCTCCGGCACCGGCGATGACAATTTTCATTTAAAATACTGTAAAGTTACGGATCAATGTAGTTTCGAGTGCACTTCCAGAGCTTTCTTGACAATGCCTTTGTCGTCAAAGCCACATAGTTCTTTAAGCTGTGCTACGGAACCGTGTCCTATCCATTTGTCGGGAACCCCCAGCCGTTCAACAGGCATGTCATATCCATTAGCACTGAGCCATTCTGCCACTGCCGAGCCGAATCCGCCGGAGACAGCGGCATCTTCAATGGTAATCACAGCTTTATACTTGGCGGCTATCTCTTTCAACATTTCAGTATCAAGAGGTTTAACCCAGATCATGTCGTATATTCCTACCTTAATTCCTTGCTTATCCAATTCTTTGGCTGCCTTTTGAGCATCTGATAAAACCGGACCGAGAGTAAGGATGGCGATTTCTGCACTTTCCGGAGATGAGATTTTTCTTCCTTTACCGATTTCTGCGGGAAGGAGAGGAGCGTGCCAATCTGGGGTAGTGGCTCTGCCACGAGGATATCTTATGGCGAGAGGAGCGTTGAGTGACAGGGCTGCGGTCATCAATCCCCGGAGGGTTGCTTCATCTGCAGGAGAGGCAATATTCATGGAGGGTATGCAACGTAGATATACAATGTCAAGTAGTCCATGGTGAGTGACTCCGTCTTCGCCTACCAGTCCGGCTCTGTCTATGCAGAAGGTCACAGGAAGACCCTGGATAGCTACATCATGAATAATATTGTCATATGCACGCTGTAGAAATGAGGAGTATATGGCTACAAAAGGTTTCTTACCCGCTGCAGCCAGACCTCCGGCGAATGTAACAGCGTGACCTTCCGAAATGCCTACATCGAATGCTCGCTGAGGCAGTTCATTCAGAAGAAGAGACATGGAGGTGCCTGTAGGCATGGCGGCCGTGATACCTACCACTGCCGGGTCTTTATGGGCAAGCTCAACTAAAGTCTCACCGAAAACTTCCTGCCACATCGGAGGATTCCCATCAGAGCCACCGCAAAGTCGTTCCCCTGTCTCAGGATCAAACTTACCCGGAGCATGCCAAATTGTGGGGTTTAATTCTGCTTGTTCATATCCTTTTCCCTTAATTGTGCAAAGGTGAAGAAGATGCGGACCCTCCATATTCTTGATCTTGCGGAGTGTTTCCACAAGTTTGATTACGTCATGACCGTCAAACGGACCGAAATACCTTATATTAAGTCCTTCGAAAATATTCTGTTTTTTTGAAATCAAGGATTTGACCGAATTGCTGAATCTCGTTATTGCTCTTTTTCGATTTTCAGTCAGGATACCTTTTTTTCTGAAATACCCCGCCATACGGTTGCGGAAGCGGTTGTAACCGGCGGAGGTTGTAAGTTGTGAAAGATAATGATGAAGCGCCCCGACATTGCTGTCGATACTCATATCATTATCATTCAGCACTATGAGAAGATTGTTAGGATTATTGGATGCATTGTTCAGGCCCTCGAATGCTAAACCTCCCGAAATTGAGGCATCGCCGATAATGGCCACGGTCTTGCGGTTCTCGTGGCCCGGAGTCGTGCGATCCGCAATAGCCATACCGAGAGCCGCAGAGATGGAATTGCCGGCATGGCCTGCAATGAACGTGTCGTATTCGCTTTCAAGAGGAGTAGGGAACCCGCTGATGCCTCCAAGTGTACGCTGAGTGTGAAACTCATCCCGTCGGCCGGTTATAATCTTATGGGCATAGGCCTGGTGGCCTACATCCCATACCAGATGATCAGTAGGCGTGTCATATACATAGTGGAGCGCCACAATAAGGTCTACTGCGCCCATGCTTGAGGCGAAATGCCCCGGGTTGTTAGCCAGATTTTCGATCAGAAATGATCTAATCTCCTGGCATAACTGAGGCAGTTGCTCCAGATCGAGTTTCCTGAGATCAGCCGGTGAGTTAATATTCTTCAGGAGAGGGTAAGCTTCGATATCGATTTTGGGTTCCATGAAAGACTACTTTAACACACGTCATTTATGAGGGTTGTCCACGCCATGATATTTTTTCCAAAGCGGTACGAAAATTATAATACCCGAGGCCACGATTAGAAAAATATTCTTTAGGGTGAACCCTCCTGCAAGAGACACAAGCGACCATGATAGCCATAACCATATGAGTGCAAGGAGGATCAGTCCTGCTATTCTGACAACATTCATAATCTTACCGCATCCTTGAAACACTTTATAATGGATGCTAAACGCGAAGTTACTTAATTTTTCGCAATATCCCAAACAAGATTGCGGAAGAAGTTCCAACTTTTTATCCACAACTCACTGGAAAGTTAAAAGGTCTCATTATCGAGGAAGTAATAAACCTTATAAGGCTCTTGGCGTTATAGAGATAAAAGCAGAGGCAGATTACAATATTTAATGTTGTTTTACTTTATTTAATTTTCCGGAATTTTTTCTTCCGTATAATTAATTCAGCAGCAAAAGATATATAATCACCTTTGATGAGAAACACAAAGATTCAATTAATTCAACCCGGACCGGGGTTCTATAAATCTTGATTAATAACAACAAAACTATGAAAAATATGAAAACAGCAGTCTACTTATCAGCGATTATGGCGATAGGATCAATTTTTGGTTTGGCTTCAGCATCCGATGCAAGAGGTGAAAGACCGGTTAATGATATTGATAAAGAAGTTATTTCCCAAATTAACATATCATATCCTACAGATCTTGAGGCAACGGATACATTAAGGAGAGAATTAAGGTTTGATAGTTCTGAAGATGCACTGAGATACATGGAAAATTCTGAAAACTGGGATAAATATAGCAGTGGCATTTTACCCAAAATGGCATCGACAAATCTTGATTATGTAACTAAATTGCTCAATAATACTCACGACGGCTTTATAGTAGTTGATAAAGGCCGGATGAAAGTGATAAGATTTGATAAATTTGGAGAACCTGTTGCAACATTCGGAATGGCATGTGGAAAAAATTACGGCACCAAACATAAACGCAGTGATTGTCGCACTCCGGAAGGATTCTTCTCTGTAAAACGCATTCAAGACAGCACTGATTGGAAGTATGTGGACGATGATGGAAATGTAAGTCAGAAGACCGGTGAATTTGGTCCGCGTTTCATCCGTCTGGATATTCCCGGCATCACTTCAATAGGCATCCACGGAACCTGTGCACCTTGGAGCATAGGCGGACGCCGTAGCCACGGATGTATCCGTCTAAAGAATGAAAATATAATGGAGCTTGTCGAAATGGTAGAGGTTGGTATGCCCGTAATAGTATCACCGGGGACAAGAGACCAGAAGATTAATGCTGAAGAAGGTTATGACATTCCGCGTATCAGCACCGTCATAGGATAATATACTTTTTCAGGAGATTTATTTTATAAAAATATTTAAATGGCTGATAGCTGTGGCATTTTGCGACTGCTATCAGCCATTTTATAATGGGGTAGGGGAGAGGTGAGTGGTAGAAAACGGTGAAAAATTCAACTTAAAAAATAAAAAATTGTCATTGAAAATTTGTAGAGTCGTAGGAACAAATAATAATAATGGTTAACTTTGCATTCACAAACAGAATCAATGAAGAGATACGATACTTTCAACCCAACCATACCGGAACCGGAGATAGAGGATCAAGAAATGGGGCAAGAGCCGGAGGAGTCATTACCCTCAGAGACTGCCTCCAATGACCTACCGCCATTTAAAGAGGAGACACCGGCTCCTCAGCCACGAGTCGTCAAAAAGAAAAAAGATAAGTCAAAAAACAAAGATAAAAAAGCCCAACAGCAACGTCCACGTCCTGAGAATCCAAAGCCCGTAAAGGTTAAAAAAGAGCCAGGACCACCTTTATCGGAAGTGATTAAGGGATGGGTACACAGCCAGACCACCCGTTGGCTTCTTGGTCTTTTTCTTGGTTTTCTCGGTCTATATCTTGGAGTTTCCTTTTTGACATACTTCACTTCATGCGTAAAAGATCAATCGGAGGTAAATAATGTTGCACTCGGAGCCGCCAGAGGCATTTCCAATGCGGGAGGCGAGGGTGGAGCCCGTTTGTCGGAGTTCCTTATTAATGAGTGTTTTGGCCTTGGCGCAGGAGTGATTGTATTTTGGCTTATAGCCATGTCGCTCAAACAATTGATTGGAAAACCCCGGTTCAAATCTGTGGATTTCACCATCAAGTCGATTGTTGCTCTCGTGACCGTGTCTTTGATAATAGGATTATTGACAATTGGATTCGACACTTCCGTCAACTGGGGAGGCTATCATGGTCGTTATGTCAATGAATTCATAATTAGATTTGTCGGATGGACCGGAGCAGGCATCTTATGCTTGTTCCTGATCTGCTGCTTCGTTGTAATATGTCTAAGGGATCTTATCAACTGGATCATCCGGCTTAGAAACAAGAGAGCTGAACGAAAACGTCTTGAAGAGGAGGAGCGTGAAGCTATACGTGCGCGCGAACGTGAACTTGAAGAGATGCGTCTCCGAGAGGAAGCAGACGCAGCCAAAGCCGGTGATGTAGCCCTTCCTGAAAAGGAGGAGGAGACGGAAGAGGTAGGCGGTGTGTCTTTTTCAGACGATGATACAGGTCTTTATACCTCATTGCCGGACTTTGAAGACGATGCAGCATTCCTTTCTAATCAGGGTCACAGAAATGGCTCTTTGCAACTTAGGGAGGAGGAAAATTATATTCATGAGAATGATACTTTAGCAGACATCCTCCACGGCTCTGGTAATGATGAAGCTGTCATAATCGACGAGTCACAGAAACTTTCAGGCAAATCTGAAGATGTGAACGGTCATACTTATGATGTTGCCCCTGTGCAACCAATGGCGGCTCCAGATCAATTGCAGTCAGATTCAGTGGATATACACAAATCTGATTCTGCTTTTATGGAAGATACCATTTCTGAGGCAGAAAGACATGTGATGTATCCAGTGAATGGAAACGCGAATAAGTCAGCATCAGATGGGGGCGCGGCAAGTATTCAGATTCACCCCGAACTACCCAAAGTGGATCAGTCAATTGAGGAAGCTGGAGCGACAGGTGTCACCCAGAAGCAAGAATCCAAGGAGATGGGAATGGTGGTCAAAGTCAATGAGATTGCTCAGACTGCCCAACAACGGGAAGCCATGCAACCTCTTCTTCCGGGAATGCATCCCTATAAGTTTCCCCCCGCCGAATTGCTACGTGAGGGAGTGGAACGCATCAGCGTAGATGCCAACGAGCAGATGGAGAATAAGGAAAAAATTCAGAAAACGCTGCTTGATTTCGGCATTTCCATCACCAGCATAGAGGCAACAGTAGGTCCAACGGTTACGCTTTATGAGATAGTGCCTGATCGTGGAGTAAAGATCAACAGAATCAGAAACCTTGTTGATGATATTGCCTTGAGCCTTGCGGCCACAGGAGTGCGAATAATAGCACCGATTCCCGGTAAAGGCACTGTAGGTATTGAGGTTGCCAATAAGGATGCTCAGACTGTGTCGATGCGTACGGTTATCCGCAGCCATAAATATCTTGAAACGAAATTCAAGCTCCCCATAGCAATCGGCTCAACCATCTCAAATGAGGTGTATATTGCAGATTTGGCAAAGATGCCTCACTTGCTTGTAGCCGGTGCTACAGGTCAAGGAAAGTCGGTAGGATTGAATGCCATCATAGCTTCACTTCTTTATAAAAAGACACCGGATGAGCTAAAATTCGTCATGATAGATCCTAAGATGGTGGAATTCAGCCTTTATGCCAAGATAGAGGCACACTATCTCGCCAAGATTCCCGATGCTGAGGATGCCATCATTACAGATATGGATAAGGTAGTGGCTACTTTAAGCTCTCTTTGCGTGGAGATGGATAACCGCTATCAGTTGTTGAAGGCCGCGCATACCCGCAATATAGAGGAGTATAACGACAAGATCAAGGCCAAGCGTCTCAATCCTCTGGAGGGACACCGCTTCTTGCCTTATATAGTGGTAGTGGTGGATGAGTTCAGTGATCTTATTATGACTGCCGGAAAAGAGGTGGAGATACCGATTGCTCGTCTGGCTCAGAAGGCGAGAGCCGTGGGTATGCACGTGATTATTGCGACTCAACGTCCGTCAACCAATGTTATCACAGGTATCATCAAAGCAAACTTCCCGGCGCGAATAGCGTTCAAGGTAAGTTCCGGTGTGGATAGTAAAACAATTCTTGACACCCCCGGAGCTCAACAGCTAATTGGTCGTGGTGACATGCTTATTAGTAATAATGCACCGATGGTCAGGGTGCAGTGTGCCTTCATTGATACACCGGAGGTCGAGGCTATTTGTGATTACATCGAACGTCAGCCTTATGGTCAGGGGGCTTATGAGCTTCCGGAACCCGTCGTTGAGGGTAGTAGTGACAACGACAGTGAAATCGGCAATAATTTCGGTGACAGGGATCCGCTTTTCGATGAGGTAGCACGGTTGATTGTCACGAGTAACACGGCGTCCACATCTTCTCTACAAAGAAGATACTCCATAGGATATAATCGAGCAGGTAAGATTATGGATCAGCTTGAAGCAGCCGGGATCGTGGGTCCTGCACATGGTGGCAAGCCACGTTCTGTGCTTGTAGACCCTGTTACTCTGGAATCGATACTTAAACCGTAATTGAGAGTAGTGGTCTAAAAAGTAAAGGCGGCGAAATATCCGGTTTTGAATATGATCGGACCTTGTCGGCTATTGAATTTAACCGGATTTTTACGGTACTTATACTTAAAAGTAAAAGGAATATAAATGAATACAGATAAAAAAGAGTACAGGCTCTCCCCTGCCATATTTCTTTCCTTCGTATTGTTGGTTGCAATAATGCTTTTCCCGGCAGAAGCTCAGTCTGCGTTAACGCCGGAACAAGTGGTGCAGAAAGCCGCTACGGTAATCACTGCTTCAAAAGGCCTCACAGCAACTTTTACTGTCACAGCCAATGGACACTCCGCAAAAGGGACTATCAAAAGCAGTGGGAATAAGTTTTCAGTGGTACTTCCGGAAGTTGGGAGTTGGTATAACGGTAAGGAATTATATGTTTACAACCAGCGTACGAAAGAGACGACAGTGACAATACCCACCGCTCAGGAATTGCTGGAGACCAATCCGCTCCTTTATGTAAAGGGAGGCGCCGGAGGCTACACTTACAGTTTTTCTCCTGTGAAGAGAAATGGTAAGTATGTGGTTGATCTTGTTCCCAGAAGCAAAAAGTCGGGTGTGGGTAAGCTTACTTTCACCATAAATGCCGCTACCTTCCAGACTGAAAGGATCGTTGTGACCGTGGGCACCGGAGTGACGACAATCGACGTGACCTCTTTTACTTCCGGAGCGGCTTTACCGGCGAGCGATTTTGAGTATCCACGTGCCAAATATCCCAAGGCAGAGATAATAGATCTAAGATGATACTAACTTATCACAATACAAACCGAGTAAACTATACTGCTTTAAAATATCTACTGATTAATAATTTAAAAATAAAAATCCCATAAATATTGTTATAACTATAGTGGGTGCCTGAAATTGATGCCTAAAAGCAAAATAATTCTGATACCATCAAGACGGTACTCATCAAAACTGTAACCCGAAAAACTTATCAAGTAATGGCAGAAACCAAGACAAAAGTTTTGATCATCGGATCCGGTCCTGCAGGCTATACAGCAGGTATCTATGCTTCAAGAGCAAACCTGAAACCGGTTATCTATGAAGGTAACCAACCTGGAGGCCAGTTGACACAGACAACAGAGATTGAGAATTTCCCGGGATATCCTGCCGGCATACAAGGTCCGGAAATGATGGAGGAGATTCGACAGCAAGCCATACGCTTCGGCGCAGAAATCGTGAGCCGCACGGTCACAAAAGTTGATTTTTCATCACGTCCATTTCGGATAGAAGATGAGAAAGGTGATGTAGTGATTGCTGATACAGTTATCATCAGCACCGGCGCAAGCGCAAAGTATCTTGGCTTGCCGGATGAAGAAAAATATCGTGGCCTGGGTGTGAGTGCTTGCGCTACATGCGACGGCTTTTTCTATAGAAAGAAAAATGTGGCAGTCGTAGGTGGTGGAGATACAGCTTGTGAAGAGGCCCTTTATCTCTCCACTCTTGCTAAGAAAGTATATCTTATCGTTCGTAGAGGTGTGCTCCGTGCTTCAGAAGTTATGCAGCGCAGAGTTAAGGAAAAAGAAAACATAGAGATTCTTTTCCATTGCAACACTCTCGGTCTTTTTGGTGAAGACGGAGTGGAGGGTGCTCATATTGTAAGAAATGTAGGCACACCGGAGGAAGAAAAATTTGATATAGAAATTGATGGCTTCTTCCTCGCTATCGGCCATAAGCCCAACACTGATATTTTCCGTGGACAGATAGATATGGACTTCGAAGGGTATATCAAAGTGGATGGAGCTTCCACCAGAACAAATGTTGAAGGCGTGTTTGCCGCAGGCGATTGCGCTGATCCTGTTTATCGTCAGGCTGTATCAGCCGCCGGCACCGGTTGCCGTGCCGCTCTTGATGCAGAGAGATTCCTGATGGAACATTAATAATGTGGAGGTGTGTCATGATTTCAGTGACACACATCCATACCAACTCGAATAAGCAATAAAAGATGAATACCACCGATAAGAGCAGACTGCTTGACAGCCGTTATCTTAGAATGGCCAGAATTTGGAGTGAGAACTCCTATTGTCGCCGTCGAAAGGTTGGGGCTCTCATAGTGAAGGAGAAAATGATAATCTCCGATGGATATAACGGCACTCCGTCAGGCTTCCCGAATGTTTGTGAGGATGAAGACGATGTGACGTTTCCCTATGTACTTCATGCGGAAGCTAATGCTATCACAAAGGTAGCCCGGAGTAATAATTCAAGCGACGGAAGTACACTATATGTGACGGCAAGCCCATGTATGGAATGTGCCAAGCTGATCATACAGTCGGGAATAAGGAGAGTGGTATTCTCAGAGTTATATAGAATCACAGACGGCATCGACTTACTGAAAAGTGCAGGTGTGGAGGTCGTGCATATACCGATCGATGATGAAGAATAAAAAGAATCCGGGACTGGTGGCCCTGCCGCTCCTTGTGACATTAGGAGTTGTGGGGGGCGTATTCATGGGTAGATATATCACGCGACGCACTCTGTCAACTCAGGAAGAGAAGTTGCGCACCGTATTGCGTCTTATCGATAACGAATATGTAGACCGTATTGATATAGACTCCTTGATAGAGACTACTTTCCCTGACCTCCTGAGTTCGCTTGATCCACATTCAGCCTACATTCCCGCAACAGATCTTGAAGCTGTTAATGATGACTTACAAGGTTCTTTCAGTGGAGTTGGAGTGTCGTTCCAGATAATGAACGATACTGTCAATGTGATTGAGGTAATACCCGGCGGCCCTGCTGAAAAAGTGGGTGTGCTTCCAGGCGACAGGATTATCAAGGCAGATACAGTTAATCTCACCGGAAAGGAGATCAGCAATGAGGATGTCTTCAAGACACTCCGTGGACAAAAAGGCACTACCGTTGTACTACAGATAAAGAGAGCAAATTCCAAGCAGCCTCTTACTTTTGATGTAATAAGAGGTGACATACCGGTTAATTCGGTAGATTGCTCATACATGGTCAACGACAGTATCGGTTATCTTCGCGTGACAAAGTTTGCACGCAACACCTATAATGAGTTCTTCACTGCCTTAAACGACCTTAAGGCTGATGGAGCACAGAAATTCATAATAGATCTACGCGGCAATTCAGGCGGTTTCATGGATCAGGCCATTTATATGGCTAACGAGTTCCTTCCGGCCGGACGCATGATCGTTTACACCAAGGGTCGACGTCCTGAAAACGAGACTATGGCCATAAGTGATGGCCGTGGTACCTTCAAGGATTCGGAAATCACAGTGCTCACTAATGAATATTCAGCTTCAGCTTCTGAAATCTTTGCAGGAGCAATCCAGGACAACGACCGTGGCCTGGTGATCGGCAGGCGTTCCTTCGGTAAAGGTCTTGTACAGAATCAGACGGAACTGCCGGACAGTAGCGCCATTCGTCTTACAGTGGCCAGATATTACACTCCTTCCGGACGCAGCATCCAGAAAGAATACAAACGCGGAAGAGACGGTAAGTATGAGCTCGATATAGTGGATCGATTTACGCATGGAGAGTTTTACAACGCCGACAGTATAAAGTTTGACGAAAGCAAGATATTCTCGACTTCTAACGGTAGAACTGTCTATGGAGGTGGTGGTATCATGCCGGATGTTTTCGTGCCTGAAGACACTACGGGCTACACATCATATTACGTGAATGTAGCCAATAAGGGTCTCATACAGAAGTTTGCTTATTCAGTGGCAGACAAGTATAGAGATTTGCTCAAGGGATCCAAGAGTCTTGACCGACTTCTTAAAGTTCTGCCAAGAGATAACACCCTTCTTGAAACTTTTGTGAATTTTGCAGTCAAGAACGGAGTGCCTGCAAGATGGTATTATATAAATCAGAGCCGTCAGTTGCTGTTAGGTCAGATCAAGGCCATGATCGCCAGAGATGTGCTTGGTTATCCTGCCTTCATCGAACTGCTAAATGAGTCTGATCCGGCAGTGAAAGAGGCTATCAAAGCATTGGAAAACGGCAAGTCACCAATTGACATCAAACTGGAAACCAAAGTTGACAGTCTGGTTAGCTGTAATACTGATGTGTTGAATGGTAAACCTATCTGGTTCCTGCCTATCGACAAAAAAGAACGTTTCATCACTGAAGAGAACGTTACTCCTCGTGACTACAATGGATAGAAATAAATTTACATTGAAAAACACAGAGATATGGAAAAATACGAAATAAGAAGAAAAGTAAAGGCCATGCGCCAGATGCTTTCAGAAATAGAGCGTCGTCAAGCAGCTGAAGAAGTATTCGAACGCCTTGAAAAGACAGCCGCTTTCCTCATGGCGGATCATATACTTATGTATCATTCTTTACCAGACGAGGTCTTCACTCATTCTTTCTTAGGAAAATGGGGCAAGCGTAAACATTTCTATCTGCCAAGAGTCAATGGAGTGAACCTTGAGATTCTGCCTTATGATGAATCTCATCTTGAACTCGGAAGTTTCCATATCGAGGAGCCTACGGGTTCACAGACAGTGGATCCATCAGAAATTGAACTTGTGGTGGTTCCGGCTGTTGCTTACGACCGAAAAGGAAACCGTCTCGGAAGAGGTAAGGGTTTTTACGACAGATTACTCAAGAATACTCGTGCCACCAAGGTAGGTATCGGTTATGAATTTCAACTGGTTGACGAAGTCCCAACCGAACCCCACGATGTGGCAATGGATATTATTATAACCCAGAATTCCACAATAGTTGTAAAAAAGTAATGGCTTTATACAACAGAGAAAGTAAATTATCTGAGGCTATCCTCGCCCATCCTCAGCTCATTCCGGTGGTTAATCGCCTCGGGGTTGAGTTGGGGGTAGGAGAGCAGACCATCGGAACCGTTTGTACACAGAGAGGTATCGACACAGAATTTTTCCTCTCTGTGGTAAATACTTTCCTTGATGAAGATTATTTTCCGGTAAATGCCAAAGATACCTTTACCTTGGAAAAGACAGCAGACTATCTTCGGAAAACTTCCCGTTATTATCTTGATATCCAGCTTCCGAATATCAGCCGCCATTTCCAGTCGCTCATATCTCGCAGCGGAAAAGACAATAATCTTTCGCAATTGTTTCACTTCTTTGAGCAAACCTCCGGGCGTCTGCAAGAGACAATAAAGAATGATGAGGAGAAGCTCTATCCGGCCTTTGCAGAGGGCAATGCTGAAAAAGAGACGGCTCAGTCTGTAGAGATTCATTCGGAATTGGAGGAACAACTTCACGATCTTCTCTACCTTTTTGTGGCCCATCTCAAGGGAGATTACGATCGAAACCTTGCAACGGCAGTTGTCACTGCCATATTCTCACTTGAGACAGATTATAGGCAGAACAACCGAATCAGAAAAAGAATACTTCTTCCATTATCTGAAGGAGATATAAAAGAGGTGTAGATTATGGCCGGCAACAGAATCATTACTGTGATAGGATTGCCTACTCTTGTCGCGCTCGGGATAAAGAGTGTCTTGCGGAATTTTACCGACGTAAGAATGGTGAGTTATCATTCCTTCTCTGAGTTCAAAAATTTCGCGGAAGGAAGCGACGGCTATATTACAAGTCCGGAAATTTTTGTAATGAATCCTGATTTTTTTATGCCACGGCGCCAGAAGACTATATTATATGGCAACTTCCTTTTGCCCGATTCTGATGACAGGTCGCATATTATTTTACCTGAAGAAGATGAGTCGGTGATAGGAGAAAAGATTGCTGAATTTCTGGATTCAGTTACATCCGACAAAGATGAACCCGGAGAACTGTCGGCACGCGAGAAAGAGGTTTTGAGATTATTGGTAGAGGGCAAGATCAATAAGGAGATAGCTGATTCACTTTGCATTTCTATCAACACCGTCATAACGCATAGAAAAAATATTACGGCCAAAACCGGCATCAAATCGGTTTCGGGCCTTTCAATATATGCTCTTATGAATGGAATTACGTAAGATATGAATGGAATTACA
>CAZUNU010000035.1:18137-19609 GCA_964622105.1 uncultured Sangeribacter sp.
TAAGATATGAATGGAATTACAAAAGAATGGATCAATGCATAGTTATGAATGAAATATTCCTATCAAATAAAAGTTACAAGGGCTACGATTTGCTTGATTAGGATATAATTTAGGTAAGGAAGTAGCTTTTCGATGTGCTTTAGGAATAGGAAAATGAACTTAAGACTACGGCCAATAAAATACATTGATACGATAAAAATCAAGGAAAATAACAATGGAATGTTAAGAGAAAATATTAACTTTGCAGTGATTTTTCAAAATTATATTGTGTAAAGATTTCTTATAAATAGTATTCCAAAATTATGTGATGCTCTTTTTATCAAGCAATCAAGATTTTTAATACCATGATATCATATTATTGCTTAGAAAATTGAATAAACTGTAGCTAAAACAATAATCAATAACCATAAATTTTCTTAACCTATGATCAGAAAAGCAGTAGGGCTGGTGATGGCTTTGGTTGGTGTTTTCGGCATTCATGCCCAGGCACATCAGCTTACACCCCTCCCACTTGATCCAAAAGTGAAACATGGAGTTTTGCCTAACGGATTGAATTATTACATCATGCATAATGAAATGCCGAAAGAACGAGCCAACTTCTATATTGCACAGAAGGTAGGTTCTACGCTCGAAACGGAGGAACAGCTCGGCCTTGCCCACTTCCTTGAGCATATGGCTTTCAATGGCACAACTCACTATCCCGGCAAAAACATGCTCAATTATCTTCAGAGCAAGGGTATTCGTTTTGGCGCTGATATCAATGCTTACACAGCATTCGATGAGACGGTATATAATATCAACAATGTGCCGACTACGGATAAACCTTTGATGGACAGCGTTCTTCTTGTGCTTAGAGATTGGAGTTGCGATCTGCTCCTTGAAGAAGCGGAAATTGATGCCGAGAGAGGTGTGATTCAGGAGGAATGGCGCCAGCGCAATGATGCGAGCACCCGTATGTACACCCAGATTCTTCCTCAGATATATAAGGAATATCAGTATCAGCAGATGCCAATCGGTAAGATGGAAATAGTCATGAACTTCAAGCCGGAGGCTTTAAGGGCATATTATAAGAAATGGTATCGTCCGGATCAGCAGGGTATAGTAATCGTGGGCGATTTTGATGTTGATGAGATGGAAAAAAAAGTAATAGAAATGTTCACTTCCATCCCTATGCCTGAAAATGCCGCTCCCAGGGTTTATCCTACCGTGAGCGATAATGAAGAGCCAATCTACGTCACTTTCAGCGATCCCGAGTTGCGTATGCCCCGAACCACTATCTCTATCAAGAGTGAGAAAGTGCCTTTTGAATACAGAAATACACAGGAGATCTACATCAATGATGACATTGTGAAGATGATAATTCAGAATCTCATCAATAATCGTCTTGCGGATGCATCTCATGAGCCTGGTTGCACTTATTCTCAGGCCGGTGTCTATTTCGGCGATTTCTACGTATCGTAAACAAAATATTC
>CAZUNU010000036.1:0-19588 GCA_964622105.1 uncultured Sangeribacter sp.
GGTTTCCCTTGGTTTGGTTTTCTTTAAATGGGTTTTCTTTGAATAGCAGAGCTATGATTCGCTCGGTGGGAATGACGCTGTCGCGGAAGATGCGGTGATTGCGTTTCCAGCCGAGGGAATCGTCGGTGACACGGCGATATTCGGGCGACGTGTAGGCAATGAAGTCCATGTCGCCGGGTGATGAGGCTTTTGAGATTTGCAGACTCGGGTTTATCTCTTTCAGTCGCTCTGTGAAGGCTGACATGCTTATGATGCAGCGGGGCACGATTGATGATAGTGCTGAGATTTGGGCTGAATCTGCAAAGAGTTCCGGAGTGCGTTTCAGCAAACGTTCGGCTATGCCTTTGTGCTGGCGCTGGCCAAGGGGCGATAATTCTCCGGCATGGCCATGGGCATGGTCGGTGATGGCTTGCACCTGCAATAGGGTTTGCTCACCCTCGGGTGTGAGGTTACCGATCTCTTTCTGCTGGCTGAGAATCTTTATTACGTTGAAGTAGGGAGTTTCGTGTATGGCCCAGCGGGAGCCGTGGCGGCCGTAGTGGGAGATGTACACGGGTTTGTAACCGGCGGGGAAGTCGGGGATGGAGTCTGTGGTGAAGGGGTAAGCGTAGTAGACACCGCCTGACATTTCGGGCTTCGATTCGAATTGGTGCTTGATTTCGTTTGGTGTTATAGCAGAGGAGTAGAAAGGAAAAAGAAGAAGGATGATTTTTATAAGGGATTTCATGAGGGTGTGGTTTATTGGTGAACCGCGCGGGGGCGCGGTGATCATTTTCGGATCTCGGAGCTGCGCGGTGATCATTTTCAGATCTCGGAGCTGCGCGGTGATCATTTTCAGAGCTCGGAGATTTCGGCTTCGCCGGAAATCTTTTTAGGCTCTGAAAATGATTCACCGCTTGGTACAGGGGGAATAATACCTTTTTCGCTGGGAATCAAATTTTTTTTCGAGGAGGGGAGGGAGAGGGCGACGGGAGGGAATGGAGCGGACGAGGAGGGGAGCGGACGAGGAGAAGGGGGGTGGAGGGAGGAGGAAGGAGGGGAGCGGACGAGGAGAAGGAGGGAGGAGAAGGAGGGGAGGGGGATTATTTGTTGCGGAAGGCGGCGTAGTTGCGGGGTGGGAAGGTGAGGAGGTTGACGGTGCATTTTTCGATGTTGACGTCGGTGGCGTCGGCGATGTAGAAGCCGAATGTGGGGGTCTGGAGGAAGCCTTCACCGTCGCGTGGTCGGAGGTCGTAGACCATACCGGGGTAGGGGGTAGTCTTCACAAGGTCGATGTTCACGTTGTAGAAGTCGATATTATTGACTTTGTCGGGTGTGTCGCCGCCGACAAACACTCCGTTCTCGGATGTGGCGTAGATATTGTTGAAGCGTATGCGGCTCACTTCTCCACAGGCGCCTTTGGTAGCGCCTTTCGGGAAACGCCAACCTGCGTCCTTGTGATTGCCTACGGCTCTGGGGTAGGAGGTGACGTAAATCGGCTCTGACTTGCCCCACCATACATCGGAGAAGAGGTGGCAATCAACGTGCATATTGGAGAAGGTGACGTCGGTGACGGTGCCTTCATCACGGTTCTGAATGCCGATGCCGCGGTTGCTGTCGCGGATAATGCAGTTGTCGAAGATCACGTTGTAGATGCTGTCCATGTTCTCCGAACCGATCTTCACGGCGCAGGAGCGGGATGTCATGATGCAGTTGCTCACGGCTATGTCGTGGCAGGAGCCGTATTGCTCATATTCGCGGCGGTTTTTCAGGCAGATACAGTCGTCGCCACTCTCTATGAAGCAGTTGGCTATGCGCACTTTCTTTGAATGGTCGAGGTCTATGCCGTCGCCATTGCGGATTTTCAGATTGTTGAGCAGGGAGATGTCGGAGATTGCCGCATCGTAGCAGCCCACAAGGTGGATTGTCCAGTAGGCACTGTTACGGATGGTCACGTCGGAGATGTTGATCTTCTCACCGTTGATTATGGTGAGCACGTGGGGGCGCGGATCGAAATCAGTCACGGGTTTCAGCTCATAAGAATCGTCGAGTTCCTCGCCCATGAAAGCCACGCCGTTTCCGTCGATGGTGCCGGTGCCGGTTATCGACACGTTTTTTACATCCTTGGCGTAGATCCACATCATTCCCTCGCCACGGTTCTCGCCGAAAGCGCTCTCCGTGTAAATGCTCTCGTCGGGCGACGCAATGAGTCCGGAATTTGGCTCCAGATGGAGATTTACGTATGATTTCAGTTGGATCGGTCCGGTCATGAATGATTGTCCTGCCGGCACAAGCACTGTGCCTCCTCCGGCTTCCGAGCATTTGTCAATCGCCTTCTGTATGGCTGTGGCGTTGTCGGTTTCGGTACCTCCTTTGGCCCCGAAGTCGGTTATATCGTAGACGTTGCCGTTATGATTGCCGGAGCAGGCAACGGAGATGAGCGCCAATACGGCGTAATATGAGAATCTTTTCATTATGATGTATTATCAGATAGATATAAAGGTTAACGAAGCTTGAACCAACGGATTAAGAAGTTGGGGCTCACCGAAGCTTGAACTTTAGTTTACCACCCTTCATTATGTCGGAGTGTGAGATGCGGAAGTCGGTCAGTGGTTTCCCGTTGAGGGTTACGCTCTCCACATCATAATTGGAGGCAGACGCGCCGGGAGCCTCGATCTCGAACTTCTTCCCGTTTTCAAGGTTGAGCGCGGCATACTCGAACAGGGGCACTCCCAACACATATTCAGGCGAGCCGGGGCACACGGGATAGAAGCCTAACGCCGCGAACACGTACCACGCCGACATCTGGCCGGCATCGTCGTTGCCCGAGAGTCCACCCGGTGCATTGAGATATTCTGTCTCCATGATATGCCTTACGTACTTGGCCGTCTTTTCCGGACGCCCGACGTAGGGGAAGAGCCAAGCCACCTGATGACACGGTTCGTTGCCATGCCAGTAGCGTTGCTGTGTGAACATGGAGTCGAGTTTCTCCGCATACTTACGGTCGCCGCCGAGCAACTCTATAAGTCCCTCCTGATCGTGAGGCACATACCATGTGTAATGGCAAGGAGCGCCTTCCGTGATATGCTTTGAGAAAGTGAAAGGATCAGTGGGTATGAACGAGCCGTCGGCGCGGCGTGGCGTGGCATAACCCGTGGCAGGATCTATCACGTTGCGCCAGTTGCCGGAGCGCTTCATGAGCGTGTCGTAATCGGCTGTCTTGCCTAAGCTTTTCGCCACCTGAGCCAAGGCGAAGTCATCGAAGGCGTATTCGAGCGTGCGCGACACCTGCTCACGCTTGTGGAAGGCGTCCGGCACACTGTCTTCAACCGGGATGTAACCGTATTTCAGGTATGAATCGAGCGCACGCCTGCCCATTCCGTCGCGGTATTCGCGAATGTCTTGCGGGGTTTCGAAAGCATTGCGGCGCATTCCTTCGTAAGCTTTCTCTATGTCGAACCCGGTGACTCCCTTCACGTGGGCGTCGGCAATGGCGGCTATGCAATGGTCGCCGATCATGGCTGCGGTGTAACTGTTCCAGCAGGGGAATATCGGGAGCCATCCCCCTTGCTCATATTTGAGCACGAGCGATTGCATCATGTCGCCGCTGCGGGAGGGAGAGAGGATATTGATGAGCGGATGCAGGGAGCGGTAAGTGTCCCACATGCTGAAATCCTCGTAATAGGAATGTCCGGCCGGCATCTTCATCACCGGCGATCCTTTGGAGAAAGCCGGGTAGGAGCCATCGGCATCGTTTATGGCGTGCGGGAGGAAGGAGGCGCGATAAAGGGCGCTGTAGAATTTGATGCGGTCGTCATCGTCAGTAGTCTCGATCTCTATCGAGGAGAGATGGCGGTCCCAGATTTTCTTAAGTTCACGGCGTGTCTTGTCGTAGTCAAATGTAGGAATCTCCACTTTCAGATTGGCAAGAGCCCCCTCCATGCCTGTGAAGGAGGAAGCCCCTTTCACCATAACCTGCTCTCCGGCCGTGACGTCAAACGATATGTAGCCGCCTATTCCGGTAGCGTTGGCTATCTTGTCCTCTCCTTTGAATACGCTGTCGCCACGGAATGTGCCGTAGTCATTTATTTTGAGCGATTCCGGCCATTCCACAACGAAATATCCCGCGAAACCGGCGGGTTCTCCCCAGCCCTGATATATGCGGTGAACGGGATTGTAACCCCTTATCTGTCGCGCCTCTGCATCAATCTCCAGATAGCCCTGGCCTTCATCACTGTTGGGGTTAACCACAAGGAACCCTTTCCCGGCCTTGTCATAAGTGAAGCGGAAGATAGCGGCGCGAGACGTGGCTGTCATTGCCGCCGAGATTCCTTCATCGGGGAGCAGCACGGTGTATTCATATGGCGACACCTCCTCTTCCGAATGGTCGAAGCGCGTGGCGCGGGTTTCGGGATCGGTTCGGAGTGTGCCGTAGAGGGGCATCAGAGTCATCGAACCGTAATCCTGAGTGCAACCGCCCGTAATCCAGTGGGAGTTGCGGAAACCTTGCAGAAGGGAGTCGGCGTAATAGTAGGGAGCGGAGCATTTCTGCTCTGTGGGGCGGGTCTGGGGTGTCCAGAAGTTCATACCGTGTGGCACGAGCACAGCCGGTATGGTCTGGCCCATTTCCTCGGTGCCTTTACCGAATTTTCCGGCAGCTTTTGTGATGCTGTTGGCTGTGCCGATATAGGGATCGACGAAATCGGCGTCCGACACCGCATCTTTCCCGATAGAGCAGCCTGCAGCCGTCATTGCCGCCAATGCGCATCCAAACAAATAAATAAATCTCTTCAAGCTTCTCATGGATTATAAGGTAGGTTAGTTTAGGAGGGTGGTGAGTTGGGAGAGGGTGGGGCGGTCTTCGGGACCGAAGGCGGCGGTGATGATGCCTTGAGGATCGGCTATGAAGATGCGAGGAATGCCGACTGTGGCGAAAAGCTCATACACACGGCGATCAGACTGCGGAGAATACGGAAGCGTGAAACCGTTTTCACTCCAATAGCTTTCAATTTCCGGAGTCTCCTCCTCACGGGCTATGGCAAATATCTCCACGCCCGGATCCTCTTTCAGATTCTCATAAAGCTCATTTATTACCGGCAGACTCTCGCGGCAGTCGCCACATCCGGTATTGAACAGCTCGATCAACACTCTCTTGCCTCGAAGCGAAGCCGTGGAGACGACCCGGCCATCATTGAGCGTGACCGAAAAAACGGGTAACGGATCGCCTACGTTGACTCCCCGGTTCTCCTCGTTCCCCTCTGTGACGCAGGAAGTGAGCGACAAGATTGCCGGCAGGAGCACGGCGAGTAGCCGGTGAAGGAGGTTTATCTTATCTTTCGCCATTCCTGCATGATATTGTTAAGTTTTTCATGTTCGATCAGGAAACCGTCGTGAGCGAAATCCGATTCCATCACTCTGAAAATTGAGCCGGGGATTGAGTCTGACAACTCTTTCAGACATTCAGGCGGGAAGAGGATATCTGAACTGATGCCGATAACGAGCGTGTTTGCTTTGATTCGCTTGAGGGCTTCGTTGATACCTCCCCGGCCGCGTCCGACGTTGTGGGAGTCGCCGCTCTCGCAGATGCGCACATAGGAGTAGACGTCGAAACGGTCGCAGAGCTTTTTGCCCTGATATTCCTGATATGTCTGGACGCGATGGAAGAACGGATCGGGGTTGTCAGCCGTGTCTCGCTGGCTCATGTTGTAGGCGAAGGGTCCGCGATAGCTTATCAAGGCTATTGCCCGGGCTGTGGAGAGGCCGCTGCGGGCTGCGTCGAGGCGAGGCTCACGGTAGCCGGGGTCTGCCTCAATGGCCATATACATCGTCTTGTTGAAAGCAGCGAGCCAAGGGCTGCACGATGAATCAGTGGCACAGAACATCACGTTTTCAGCTATATCCGGATCGGTGACTATCCATTCGATAGCCTGAAAACCACCGAGCGACACACCGATCAGCTCATGAATCTTCTTGATGCCCAAATGCTCCGCAAGTAATTGGTGACATTTCACCATATCGCGTATTGTGACTCTCGGAAAATCATCACACCATGGTTTGCCCGTAGCCGGGTTTATTGAGGATGGGCCTGTAGTGCCGTAACATGACCCGAGCACATTGGCGCAGATAATGAAATACTTCTCCGGGTCGAGGAATTTATCCTTCTCAACGGTGTGTGGCCACCAGTCGGCCACATCGGAGTTGGCTGTCAAGCCGTGCATCACCCAGATCACATTGTCTTTCTCCGGGGATAGGGTGCCGAAAGTGTGATATGCAATGGTGAGGGAGGGGAGTGTGTTGCCGCCCTCCAGTGAGAGAGGGCGGTCGCTATATAGATATTGGGTCATGATTATCCGGGTTAGTCAAACAAAATTATACTGATTTAATGCAAAAACTTCTCATTTATTGCAAAACTAATAATTTATTGCAAAACTAATGAAAAAACTTGGTATAACCACATCCCTAATGAAAAAACTGCTGCCGGAGCCGGGGAGAATGGTGTATTCAATCGATGTGATGCTCACAAATCGTGATAAAAACATGTTTTTGAACAGTAAATGTGAATTTTTAATATCAAATTTCTTGTTTTTAAATAAATTTATATATCTTTGTGCACTGATTTATAGCTTTTGGTTGATGGTTTAAGGTTTTTCGGTTAAATCATCAATTATGAATATAAGCTTCAGCCCCGACCTCTCAACCTTTACTCTCACTCCTCACCCATAAACCCTCAACCCTCACCCATAAACCATACCCTATAAACCATACCCCATAAACCGAACATACCACACATACTATATATACCCATACACCAAAATACAAGAAACCATCAAATGCTTCGTGGCGAATGCGGAGAGATTCTGCGTTCCACGACATCGGCCTCTGTCAAAAGAGGAATCGGAGACGTGAATTCCCGACATAGACTGATGTTAGTTTGGTTGAATAATGGTACATTGGAGCGGAGGTAATATCCCGATTACCTACCGATACGGAAATATCAGCGTGCCATCCAATTAGAGATGATAATATGGATGAAGTTAGAATGATGGCACGGATTTTCCGAAATACAGGGGGATGCTTCGCGATGAAACATCCCCCCTTTTTCTTTGAGCCGATTTCCCCCCTTTTCTTTATACCGGATTATGATTTGTCGCATATTTTGGTTAAATTTGCGAGCGTTTTCCTATACGAAGCTGACATGCATCTCTTGTGACATCTCCTATGGAAATAAGCATACTACCCTGACCATCAAATGACACGAAAGGACATCAGACGCGGCACAATAGGCACCATACTCTTCTCCCTGGCCGCCTACCTTGGGATATTTCTTATCTACACCAGCCATTCATCATGCAGCCACGCCGACGAACTCACCGCCGACGCGGGACCAAAGGTGATATGGACAGATACGCTCACCAATCATTCTTCTTCATGGCAAGCCCTCGCTCCGATGGACCGCGAGATAGAGCGTTTCATGCAGAAATGGCATATAAAAGGTCTATCGTTTGCTGTCACAAGGCATGATTCATTACTTTATGCACAGGGATACGGCTATGCAGATGCGGAGATAGGTAGAAAACTTGAGGCTACCGATATAATGCGCATTGCCTCCGCCTCAAAACTCGTGACGGCCATAGGAATCATGAAACTCGTGGAGCAGGGGAAACTAACGCTCGACACAAAGATATTCGGTCCGGAGGGAATACTCAACGACACGGTCTACACCAATGCCATGTGCGACAAGCGTATGCTCGACATAACTGTCGATCATCTTCTGCGCCATATGGGTGGCTTCGGTCGCGGAGCCGGCGACCCGATGTTCACAACCAACGAGATAATAAAGGCCAAACGTCTGCAAGGACCGCCAACTCCAGAGGAACTCGTGAAGATAGTGCTCGGACGGCGCATAGCCTTCACTCCCGGGCAAGGACGCATATACTCCAATTTCGGCTATATGCTTCTTTCCATGGCCATGGAGAGAGTGACCGGTGAAAGCTACTGGGATTACGTGACGGAGAATGTGCTGCGTCCTGCAGGGTGTTATTCTTTCCGTCCGGCCACGAATTATTACGAGGAGCGATACCCCAATGAATCAAAATATTATGCTCCGGATGATGAACTCGTGGAGGAGTATAACGGCAGCGGCAGGATGGTGACGAGGGTATATGGCGGCAACGATGTCAATGCCTTGAAGGGGGCCGGAGGATGGTGTACGTCAGCTGCGGATTTCGCACGTCTTGTAGCAGCTACGGATGGTGATCCGCGCTTGGAGGATGTGATCTCACGCGCCTCAGTCAATACACTTACGCAACATTCCGACGATGAAAAGATGTCGCGTGGATGGAGCGAATGTGACGCCAACGGAAAATGGACGCGCACGGGCACATTGTCGTCGACACATACTCTTGTAGAGCGTTTCCCGAACGGCGACTGCTGGGTGGTGATCACAAACAGCGGCATATGGACCGGGTTTCACTTCACGCGCGATCTCACACGCCTCATCGATAACCTTCGCGCCCGCTACTCAGCCTCACTTCCTCACCGCAACCTCTTCTGAACATTGGTGCGCGTAACGGTGCTCTCCTTGCCGAAGAGGTAACCGGGCCGGTAGCCACCGAAATCTACAACTATCTTTTCAAACACTATGCCCGGGTCGAGGGGCATGATGCGGAGCGTATGGGTTCCGAAGTCCTTACCCGGTGCCGAGCTCTTGTCGGGCGCTGTTTTCTTGTCTGTGGGGAGTGCCACGTTCTTCTCGACCACACGGCGCGCCACCGTAGGATAAAACACTGAGTAGATGTTGTCGGGATGTTCGTTGAGGTTGCCGTTGAAGTTCACTATTACCGGTTCGCCACCGTCGAGGCTCACTGAATAGCGGTGGCCTTCGGGGCGGGAAAAAGCGAGAGTCGACTTGGTGATTACATGTACGTTTACTGAATCTATATTTTCAGGGAGGGTGAATTCGTATTCGAGAGCCGCGCCCTCCGGCGATACTGTATATGGCATGAAAGCCACGCCACTCTCCGTGCGACCCATAAACGGTATCACCTCCCATTGCCCCTTTGACTGTTCATCTGCCATATTGCCGGAAACTCCTTCGGCCGATGCATCGGAACAGGGCGCGGAGGCTCTCATGAAATGGGAAGCCTCCATCACCACTGCGCCCTCGGAGTGCTGGAACGTATGGCCACCGTCGAGGAGAGAACCCTCAATCATGATGGGAGTGGTGATGAAGTCTTCCGGAAAATTATCATTCCAAGAGGTATAGCCTATATGCTTCTGTGTCATCATGCCGTTCCATTTCCCGGCGGCTATATCCTCGTTATACTGACGCATGAGCATCTTGTCGCGCTCGAAGCAGCGTTGTGCTTCCTCGCCCCAGCGGTTTGCCTCCAGAAGATTGCGGGAGGCGAGATCGCGGTTCATGGCCTGCGCATAATATAAACGGTAGAGATTGGCCATAAGTTGCACGGGGAAGAGGATAAGTTCGCGATATGTATCCTTATATGCCGGAGCGAGTGAAATATACTGGCGCAATGCTTCGGCTTCCAGACGGGCGTAGTCATCGGCTATGCTTTTCCATTCGCCTGAGGAGAGGTCGTAGGTGTCGGCGTCGAGCATCTCGGGAGTCACCAGACCGTTGTATTTGCAGAGGAGATTGAATATGCGCGCCGCTTCCGGAGCCTGCTCAGGTCCTACCTGCTGTTCGAAGAAGCGGAGTGTATGTCCGAGAAGATTCTTGCCTGTGAAGGCTTTCGGATTCCAGGCCATGTCGAGGAAGAGGGTGATGGGATATTCCATCGGTTTCAGATCGCCCACGTTAAGTATCCAGAGGCGGTCGATTCCGAAGTCGTAGGTGAGCTGCAACTGTTCCCACATGTTCTGGATGGGAGTGCAGTTGAGCAATTTGCTGTTGCGGGGAGCGCCAACATAGTCCACGTGATAGTACATTCCCCAGCCTCCGGGGTGCTGACGCTCCTTGGCATTCGGCAGACGGCGGACGTTGCCCCAGTTGTCATCGCAGAGAAGAAGTGTGACATCGTCGGGCACACGCAGACCGGCGTCATAATAGTCCAGCACTTCCTTGTAGAGTGCCCACACCTGCGGAGTCTTCTCAGCTTTCTTGCCTGTCTCGCGTGCTATGATCTTGCGCTGGTTTGCTATCACCTTTTCGAGCAGTTTCACGTCGGCCTCCGCGCTCATTGCCTCGTCGCCGTCGCCACGCATACCGATTGTCACCACATCCTCAGTCCCATTCATGCGCTTGATGCCGTCGGCAAAGAAGCCGTCGAGCCGGTTCTTGTTCGTTGCGTAATTCCAGGGTCCGTATTCATTGCGTCGGCGTGCATACTCCTGATGATTGCGTGCCATTGGCTCATGGTGCGAGGTGCCGATAATGATTCCCATTTCATCGGCTGTCTTGCTGTTGAGGGGATCATCTTCATAGAAGGCCCATGCCCACATGGCAGGCCAGAGGAAATTGCCGCGCAGGCGAAGGAGCAGTTCAAAGACGCGGGCATAGAAACGATGATCGCCGAAGTCAGTTCCATATGTGTTCTTGACCCACCCGGTGAGGCAGGGAGCCTCGTCGTTGAGGAAGATTCCACGGTATTTCACGGCCGGTTCTCCGGCTGTGTAGCTGTCGCGTTCTATCCAGGCCTCTGTATGGTGCTCCACAGGCACGTCGGCCCAGTAATACCACGGAGAGACGCCGATCTGCTCCGAAATCTCGTAGATTCCATATATTGTTCCCCTCCTGTCGCTTCCGGCAATCACGAGAGCCTCGTCGATGCCGGGGAACGGATTCTCCACCGTAGTGATGATATATTTCTCATTCATGCCCTTGAGCTGACGCTCTCTGATAGCCCCGCTCTTTATCACCGGCGCAATGAACGGACTAGCCATTGATCCGGCTATTATCACGCGTGAAGGAACATCGTTGAGAGAGTTGAGCAAGGGAGCAGGAGTTCCGCAGACGCGCTTGAAGTCTCCCGAGAGATTTCCTGCAGCGATTGATATGCCCGGCAGATCGTCGGGTGAGATAAGGATGGGGGTGGGCTTTCCGTTGTCGATAAGCGGAAAGAGACCTTCGGCCGGTTCAAAAATGGTGATACCGGGATTATCTATTGCTTTCACGGTCAGTGCTGTAAAAAGCAGGAGCAGTGTGAGAAATCGTTTTATCATGTCGGGTCGGAATATTCGGGTTAATCTCTTGGAGGTAATTTATTTACTTTCGGGTTATTATCAATCAATGAAAACTTCTGTGGCTGTTTTTCTGAGTGAGATACTGTCATCTTACGGAGTCGAGCAGCTCCGGAGTGGGACATTCATAATTACTGATCGGAAGTGCCACCCTCGTATAATGGTCAAGGCTATGCTTCGGAGCCGGGTACCCTTCGGGAAGAGGCATACCGGAAAACTGGCCGAAATATTGCAGACAGGCATCGCGCCACCATTCTGCATCTCTCTTCTGGGTGAGCAGGCGTGCGGCCACGTCGGAGTGGATGGCACTGTCCATATAAGGCCGTGACTCATCCCATTGCCGGCGGAACCTGTCGACTTTCTCCACGCCTCTTTGATAGCGTGCGCAAAGTTCCTCCCATACTGTGTTGCCGTTCTTCAGCTTATGATCCCAGGGCACATGATGAAACCACAGGAGCAATTCATCCGGGCAGCTTTCAAGGTCATTATAGGTGGTTCGGAAGGGTTCGGCATACTGGCTTACGGCATCGCTGCCTGAAGTGGTGCGGTCGAAGCCGACGCCCTCCTTATCGGCACGGTGGTAATAGCGCGGCAACCAATCCTCCCGCGCGCCCGGCACATCGCACCAAGGTTCAGGGCCGTAATGATGACCGAATGCAAAGATATGGTGCAGCCCTAAGGGCATCATATAATCTACGGCCGCCTCATGACTTTCGGTCATCAACTCCGTCAGATTCTCTACAACCGAGTCGGGCGCATCAGGCAGAAGAAGCTCGCTCCGCAGCCATTCACGCGCTATCTCCTGTGGCGTGAGGTCAGGATCCCATGCCATGCGCCCGAAGGCATACCAGTTTGCCATAGCCATCGGATGAGCCGT
Organism: uncultured Sangeribacter sp.; assembly: GCA_964622105.1. GTDB lineage: Bacteria > Bacteroidota > Bacteroidia > Bacteroidales > Muribaculaceae > Lepagella. The sequence goes on from CAZUNU010000036.1 coordinate 12,056, forward strand.
GAGGTTAGGGCTATCACCCACATTGGCCACTCCCGCCACTCCTTTCAGTTCCGTCGCTGACAAGGATCCGAAAAATTCGCTCCACATCGGCGCAAGGAACACAAGATGGTTGCTATGCCCGAGATACTCCTGAGTGACCTGCAGCTCTGCCATCTGCTTGGTGGCCGGCATAGCGCCGAAGAGGGGAGAGTGAGGTTCGCGCGGCTGGAAGTCGATAGGGCCGTTCTTGATCTGTATTATCACATTGTCGCGGAATTGGCCGTCGAGCGGATTAAATTCAAGGTATGCCTGCTTGGCACGGTCGGCATCCGAGGGAGAGTAGACGAATGCACGCCACATCACTATCCCTCCATATGGGGCGAGTGCATCGGCCAGCATGTTGGCTCCGTCGGCGTGGGTGCGTCCGAAATCCATCGGCCCCGGCTGACCTTCGGAATTCGCTTTCACGAGAAAGCCGCCGAAGTCAGGAATCAGCTCATAAATCTCACGGGCTTTGTCTATCCACCATTGCTTCACATCATCGCGCAGCGGATCGGCCGATGGGAGAGAGTCGAGCGCCATGGGTGTGGCGAAATTCACGGAGAGATACACCCTCATGCCGTAAGGGCGCAGGATATCGGCAATCTCGGCCACACGTTCGAGTTTCCGGCGGGAGAGCATCAGTGGAGATGCATTGACGTTGTTGAGCACAGTGCCGTTTATTCCGGTTGTGGCATTGATGAGACCGTATCTGCGATATAAATCCTTATCTTTATCGGTGAGGGGAGTATCCCATTTCCAGATAGAACGGCCCGCATATCCACGCTCGATTGTGCCGTCAAGGTTATCCCAATGGTTGAGTATGCGCAGGGGCACGGCCGGGGAGGAGTGATAATAATCGGGCAACCCGTCAGCTGAATTGCGTATCATGTAGAAAGCTCCGTAGAGAGCTCCCTTGGGATCGGAGGCAGAGAGAAGCCACTTGTCGCCGGTGCGGCGCACGATGAAGCCTTCCGGTTCTGTCGGATTCTCCGGAGCCAATGCAAGGGTCACTTTGCCGGATCCGAAATGTCTCTGCAGCTCAGAAGCAGCTATTGCGAATGTCTCACGTGCGGCTTCGTTCTCTTTAGCCGACAGCTTTGCAGGAGCTGAAGCACTCATGTTGCCGGCGGTTGACGCAAGGATAGAAAGAATAAGAAACAGAAGTTTTTTCATGATGCTGATCTGAAGGGGGTGAAGTGAGCGATAAGCGTAGCTTGCTCCGGATGCAAAGTTAGCTATAAATGCCTTAGAAAGCATGATGAGATGTCGCAACATCGTAATATTGCGTCAATAAGCCTTTCCGCCGGAAGCCGGAAGCAATAGGCGAACGTTCATATTTGTAACATAACAATACTCTGTTGTAAAGTTGCGGATATTCCGATTTGTAACATTTTTAAATGTATGAAAAAATATATAACTTTGCAGGCAGTATAACCAACCTACCATGATACAACTCTTTAGATTATTTCTCCTCGCATTGTCTTTAATCCTTGCGCTCCCCGGCTTCTCCGCGCCGGCCCCCGGTGCGGAGAAGCCGGCGCAAACGCCGGCTGAATCCGCGTCTTACGCTGACGGCTCCTACACCGGTTGGCTCTTCACCTCTTCCGAGGCGGTTGCTTCCGACTATACCTCCCTCTGCCAGGACAACGACGGATTCCTCTGGATCGGCACAGACCGGGGTCTCTTCCGGTTTGAAGGCAACAGCTACGACATATATGCCGCAAGTCTTTCACGCGAGGGCAGCATCAGCGACAGCCGCGTGCTCGATCTCCTTTGTGATTCCAAGGGCCGTATATGGGTGGCTACGGCCAACGGCCTCAACCTCTATGACCCGGCTACAGATTCTTTCCGCGTGGTCTCCCTGCCGTCGTTGAATTTCTACGGATATATAATAGCGGTGTCTGAACTCTCAGACGGCACCATCATATTCGTGGTCTCCGGGTTCGGCCTTTTTGTGGTCAGCGACCGCGAGGGGCCCCTCGAGAGCGTTAGGTATCTTCCCAACATGGAGGAGGAGAAAAACCTCAATACCCTGCTCTGTGGCTCCGACGGCAAGATATATTCCGGCACACGTAACGGCGAACTCTGCATAATTGATCCAAACGGACAGTGGAAAAAGCTCCAGGTGAGCGACAGTTATATCACCGACCTTGCTTTCGACGGGCATGGAAATGTGCTCGTCTCGGATGCGGCTTCCATCTTCAGGGTGAGGCTGCGCGACGGCAACAGCATAACAAAGCTAAGTTGCCCGGAGAAGATACATATCTCCCGCCTCTCCACTGAAAGGAAGGGCAACGTGTTTGTAGGCACGTATGGCAAAGGCCTTTGGCATGTAGCTGACGGTGCCGATTCTGTGGAACGGACTTCTGACATTTTCTCCTCGTTTCTTTCGCTTAATACGGCAAAGATCGGAGCGGTATATTGCGCTCCTGACGACAATGTGTGGTTAGGCTGCAACTATTACGGTATAGTTCTTATTCCTGACAGGCCGTTGCCCTTCACCTACCGTAACCTCACCAACGTATTCTCCGATTTCTCAGGAGGGATAAATGCCGTGACGACATGGAAAAACAATGTGATAACGGCTCTTGACAAAGGCCGGATCGCAATGTTCTCTCCCGAAGGGCGCCTGCTGAAGATGACTTCGATTCCAGGCAACGGATCGTTGAACGCGCTCGTCAGGATTCCCGGCGACAAACTGATAGCCGGTGTTGCCAACGATGGCCTTTATGAGCTCTCACTCCACGACTTCACGCTCCGGCGCATCATGCCGATTGAAGGCACTTCCTATCCCTTCATAACCGTGTCGCCCGGTCTCGACCGCGATCTCTTCGTGGCGGCTCATGGCATCGGGGTGTTCCGTTTTGATCCTGTCACAGGTGAACGCGAGGCCCTTCCGATAGACGGCGAAGGGAGCCGTCTCACAAATTCATACGTTGCAAGCATGTGCCGCACCTCGGATGACAAGCTATGGATGGGTCTCTTCGGTGGCCTCGCTTGTTACGATCTCCGTGGCGATTCCCTGATGGTGATCGATCAGGAACCTTTCCAATCCGGAGCCTGCTACACTCTTGCCGAGACAGGCGGCGGCAAACTTGCCATAGGCACGAGCCACGGACTTGTGCTCTACGATCCGGCTAAGGGGGTGACACGTAAGTTTACAATGGAAGACGGCCTTGTGGCCAACGATATACGCGACATCGCCCTCGACCGTAAAGGGGGCCTGTGGATAGCCACACTTCATGGTCTCTCCTATTTCAATCCTTCCGACAGCACGTTCCTCTCTTTCCACGGTGGCCACGGAATGGTGGAAAATGCCTTCGGCCATATCAGTGCCTCCGACAACGGACGTATGCTCCATATGAGCAGCAATCTTGGCATCACGTCATTCTCTCCTGAAAATGCCCTGATGCCCTCTCCCAAGACCAAGATCAACATCTCCGGCATATATCTCAACGGTCGCCGCCTCGCTCCCGATACTGAACTTGCCGGTCGCCCGTTTGTGGAGGGACATCCGTTGACCCCCGATGCGCTCTACCTGCCGTATAAGGAAAATACCCTGACTCTCCGTATCACGCCTATGGATTTCCGCGATGCCTCCGATCTCCGTTACCGATGGCAGCTCGATGGCCTCAGCAAGGAATGGAACACAACAGCTCCGGGCGACGCACTCATCTACCTGCCGCATCTTGATCCCGGCAAATATACCCTCCGCATCGAGGCTCTTGAAAACGGCGTGGCTTCTGACCCACTTGTCACGACCATCCACATCGCCACCCCCTGGTATATCTCTTGGTGGATGAAGCTCATATACATACTCGTGGTGATTACGGTGGTGGCGCTTGTCTATACATTGCTTAAGCGTCGCCGCCAGGCCAGGGAGGATGATGCGCGAATCAAGTTCTTCATGGACGTATCTCACGATATACGCTCTCCGATCACTCTTATTCTCAGCCCTCTGGAGTCGCTGCTCAAGGAGCCTTTCAACAACGATGTGAAGATGAAGCTCAAGACCATGCACCGCAATTCTCTGCGAATACTCTCTCTCGTCAACCAGCTTCTTGAGTTGCGTAAGCTGGAAAAAGGGAAGATGCGGCTTTCATGCCGTCTCACCGATATGGATACCTTCGTGAAAGAGCTGGTGGAGATGTTCATACCTCAGGCTCGGGAGAAAGGGCTGACCCTCACATTTGAGGCAGCCGAAGATCTCCCTGAAATCTGGGTCGACCGTCAGAACTTCGACAAGATACTCGTAAACCTTATCTCGAATGCAATAAAATATACGCCGGAGGGTGGCTCGATTGTTGTAAGGAATGCTCTTGTGGAGAATCCTCAGATAGGGGAGGCCGTGCAGGTGAACATCATCGACACCGGAGTAGGGATGGACGCCAAGACGGAACACCGTCTCTTCGAGCGTTTCTACCAGGCTCATGACGATACGGGCGCCTCCAAGACCGGCTTCGGCATAGGCCTTGATCTCTGCCGCCGTCTCATAGAGTTTCATCATGGCGTAATAGCCGGAGGCAACCGCACGGATGGAGTGCGCGGAAGCATCTTCTCCGTGGCTCTTCCGGTGGGCACAGACGCATATCTTCCCGATGAGCTCGTATCGGCCAATCAATCTGTGTCTGCTGTGGCCGAGCCGATAGTCAGGAATCTTCCCTCTTCGATGGCTCTTCCCGTTGATGAAGGCATAACCAAGCCGGTTAAATCCGGAGGTCAGCGCACGGTGCTTGTGGTGGACGACGACATCGAACTGCGCGATTACATATGCAGTCATCTCGCGAAGCATTACAAAGTGAAGAGTGCTTCCGACGGCGAGGAAGCTCTCCGCATTGTGGCCGATAAAGCTCCGGATCTGATTGTGAGCGATGTGATGATGCCCGTGATGGACGGCCTGTCGCTTCTCCAGCGTCTGAAGAAAAATGCCGATACCCATCATATTCCTGTAGTACTCCTCAGTTCGAAGCAAGACATAGCCGACCGTATGGCCGGCTGGGACCGTGGCGCCGACGGCTACGTAGGCAAGCCCTTCCATATAGAGGAGCTCGATGCACTTGTCGACAACCTTATCGACAACCGCCTGCGTATGAAGGGCAAATTCTCCGGAGCTCAAGACACCGACGGCAAGATCGCCGCGCCGGAGATGAAGGGTAACGACGAGGCTCTCATGGAGAGGGTGATGAAGATCATCGACCGTAATATCGACGATCCGAAGCTCAACGTAGAGAAGCTCGCCCAGGATGTCGGCCTTAGCCGTGCGCATCTTCACCGCAAGATGAAGGATATGGTTGGCATGACTCCGAGTGATTTCATCCGCACCATCCGTATGCGCCGTGCCTGTGAGCTTCTGCGCAAGGGAGACGTGGCGGTCACTCAGGTTGCCTACAAGGTTGGCTTCACCTCACAGCCCCATTTCTCCACCATCTTCAAGAATTTCACAGGCTTCACGCCCTCCGAGTTCCGCGACCGCAGCGAAGCGGGCGAACTCCCGGAGCAATCATGACAATGTGCACGGGAGAAACTACGGGTATGAAATTTGAGGCTTTGCCTGTCACTTTCCGTGCTATTGTGAGGAATATTACAGAGGCGAATATGAATGATACGTTTCCGAATTGCCGGAGTACGATAACATATGCAGATGCTACCTGTGATAATCAGATTTTCTGAGGAAAGCAGTAATTTTGCAATATGAAAAATAGGAATTCTCATCCGAATATCGTAATCATTTCTTCAGAAGTAATAGTATAGTATAGGTTAGTTAAGAATAGTAATCAGGTTAAAATTCCAAAGCCGTCGGCTCTCATAGTAGTGCCGGCGGCAAAAGAAAGAAGGGCCATAAAATCTAATAGAACGCATATCTCAAGGATACAAAAGATTGTTACAGGAACGGCGGTATAGTCGCCTTTTTTACCCCTTCCCACCGGAGGATTCCGGCTGGAAGGGGCCTTTTTTGAGTGTCATCGGGCAGGGGGAAATTTGTGTATGAGTGTGCAAATTTTGTATTCCGAAAGGGGTTTCTTCTAACCCTGTTTAAATGGATGAGATGATGTAAATAATTGTGATTTAATGCACTAAATACGTGCTAAAAAGCAGTTGTTACATATCCAAACGTATTTGCAACATCAAAATTGAGTATTATTACAAATAGAAATGTATTGTAGATTCGTTTAGTTGCCCTTCGCGCATCAATCATCTAATTTTGCAACGTGAATTTATGACTTAAATATAAACCACATAAATCAACCTAAACATGAAACAACCGACACTTTTTGCCATGGCAACTCTGCTGCTCCCGCTGTCACTACTCGGGGGCTGCAAGGCGTCGTCGAAAGGTGTGGAGCCTCAGAGTTCGGTGGCGATCTTCGATTCGTTCCACTACTCAGGTCAGGACGACTACTACAAGTCGAATCCTCTCCCCGGTGAAAGTTCATTCTACAATCCGGTGCTTGCGGGCTGGTATTCCGACCCGTCGATCACGACCAACGGAAAGGGTGACTATTATCTGGCTCTCTCATCTTTCACGTTCTATCCGGGCGTGCCTCTGTTTCACAGCCGCGATCTCGTCAACTGGGAGCAGGTGGGCCACGTGCTCGACCGTCCCTCGCAGTTGCGCAATCTCGAGAAGCAGCATGTGAGCGGCGGCATCTTCGCTCCCGACATTGCCTACAATCCCGCCAACGAGACTTACTACATGATCACCACCAACGTGGGCGACGGCAACTTCTTCGTGAAGACCAAAGATCCCTGCGGCGACTGGAGCGATCCGATCATGCTTCCAGAGGTGCAGGGCATCGACCCGGCCTTCTTCTTCGACACTGATGGTAAAGGCTACATCGTCAACAACGACGACGCTCCCGACTATAAGCCGGAGTATCCGGGCCACCGCACGGTCCGCGTAGTTGAGTTTGATCCCGCCACTGACAAATGTGTAGGAGAGCGCAAGATCGTAATCAACAAAGGCAGCCGTCCCGAGGAGAAACCCATCTGGTGTGAAGGCCCTCATATTTATAATGTAGACGGCACCTACTACCTGATGACTGCCGAGGGCGGAACAAGCGACTGGCACAGCGAGGTGATCTACCGCGGTCCTACACCGTTCGGGCCTTACACCCCCTACGCCGGCAACCCGATCCTCACTCAGCGCACACTCGATCCCTCACGCGAGAATCCCGTGACCTGCGCCGGACATGCCGATCTTATCCAGACTCCCGAAGGCGACTGGTGGGGAGTATTCCTGGCTTGCCGCCCGGTAGCCGGAAACAAGGAGAATCTGGGCCGCGAGACCTTCATGCTCCCCGTGAAATGGACCGAAGACAAATGGCCCGTATTCATTGCCAACGGCGAGACGGTGCCTTTAGTGGTGGATAAACCCGGTGTGACGAGAAACGAGAATCTCACTTTCGGTAATTTCGACCGTGACGATAATTTCAACGATTCCACGCTTGATCATCCCTGGATGACTCTCCGCGGCCCGGCCACCGATTATTACTCGCTCACCGATAACCCCGG
>CAZUNU010000037.1:0-19339 GCA_964622105.1 uncultured Sangeribacter sp.
ATAATCCCACTAACAACGAGATAGTATTCCCGGCTGGTATACTTCAGGCTCCTTTCTTCGATCCGCAGGCAAGCGATGCGGAGAACTATGGCGGTATCGGCGTAGTGATTGGCCACGAACTCACCCATGGTTTTGATGATCAGGGTTGTCAGTTTGACGCCGAAGGGAACATGGTGAACTGGTGGACAGCTGAAGATGAAGAGAAATTCGGTAAGCTCACAAAAGGCCTTGTCGAGCAGTTTGATGAGATTGAGGTGCTTCCCGGCCTCCACGCAAACGGCCAGTACACTTTGGGCGAGAACATCGCTGACCAGGGTGGTCTTCGTGTGGCCCGCACTGCATTCCTTGATTCTCAGAAGAAAAAGGGAGTAGACGTTGCTTCTCCCGACGCAAAAATCGATGGTTTTGATCCTATGCAGGTGTTCTACATGAACTACGCGAATCTTTGGGCCAACAACATCCGCGAAGAGGAGATGCGCTCACGCACTACAGGCGACGTCCACTCACTCGGAAAGAACCGCGTAAACGTTTCCATCAGAAATCTCGCTCCCTTCTTCGAAGCTTTCGGAATCACTGAGTCTGATCCGATGTGGCGTCCCGAAAGCGAGCGCGTGATTATCTGGTAATAAAATAGATATTTCTAACGTTATATAACCGAGAGACTTTATAGTATCGGATTATACGATTTCCATAAGGGAAGAGTGTGGTCAATAGTCACACCCTTCCCCTTTTATTATATATCAAATTAACTACTACTTGTATTATTTCTTTCAATTTAAACAATAATTCTCTATGAAACATTTTCCACTTTCAGGAACTTTGCCAATCCTGGCACTGGTTTCGTTGACGGCTTGTGTGGATGATAAATATGACTTGTCAGACATCGACACCACAACCGAAATCAAAGTGAAAGATCTCATCATTCCCATCAATCTTGATGTAGTGAAACTCGGCGATATCATCTCCATCAAGGAAGGGAGCGTGCTCAATGAGATTGAACTTAACGGTGAAAAAGTTTATGCAGTCAACACTTCCGGTTCCTTTAATTCAGATCCAATCACCATCAGCGAGATCAATGCGCCGGCACCTGCAATCGATATTGATCCCCTCCTCTTCAACCGTCCTGTGAGATCTGTACGCTCGGAGACAGACGTACTTATCTTCGATCTCAACAACAGGCCTTCATCAACTCTCAACTTTACGGCTACAGATATTGACAAATCAATTATTTCAATTGATAGAATCGGCACCGATCCCATTGATATTTTAATTAGCTTCGATGCTTCTTCTCTCAAAGACTACGCTACATTCGAAATCAAAAATGTCAATATCGATCTGCCTTCATGCCTTGAATTGGATCACGCTGCTTCTTCAGGTGTAGAATTTTCAGATAATGGCATCAATGTAGCTTCACTTCCCTTTACCAACGACGGGAAAGCAGAGATAAAACTGGTGGCAACCGGAGTCAAACAGACGGCCTCTAATGCAATTAATCTTGAAGGCTCTGATCTTACCATTTCAGAGGAGATGGGCATTTCTGGCGGAAGCCTTGTGATCACACCGAAGTCGCTTTCTGTCGCCACTGCTCTTCCCGACAGGATTCAGATTGATCTTGGCTTCAAATTCTCTCCCCTTACTGCCACCTCTTTCTCCGGCAGAATCCGTTATGATGTGGAAGGCATCTCAATAAGTCCGGTAGAACTTAACGACTTCCCCGATTTCATAAGCGGCGAAAATACCGATATCGTTCTTGCTAATCCTCAGATTTATCTGAATCTGAATAATCCGGTCGGTGAATACGCTTTGTCGTATGAAAGTGGAGTCAACATCACTCCCATTCGCAATGGAGTGGCAGGCTCTCCTCTTTCACTTGACAACAATGGCGTGTTCTTAGTGCCCGGAGTTACTGGATTTTCGAATCTTTATCTGTCCCCATCTGCTGTGACAGCTTTCCCGGAAGGTTTCTCTGATCCTGCACCTACCCATTTCGGATTCTCAGCGCTAAGCTATGCCATTTCAGGTGATGGCATTCCCGAAGCTCTGCATATCGACCTTGTTGACCCGAGGATTCCGGAACAGAGTGTAAACGACTTCCGTCTTGGCACTCAATTGCCGGGTATCGAAGGTAAATGGGAATTTCTTGCTCCTCTGGCGCTCAAGAACGGCAGCTCTCAGATTATCTACACTGACCGTAAGACGGGGTGGAACGATGAGGATGTTGACGCAATCACCATCACTTCCCTCACTCTCGGCATGGTAGCCGATAGCGCTCTCCCCCTTGATGCTGAACTTTCCGGTTATCCGCTTGATACCAACGGCAACCGTATTCCGGGAGTCACAATCAAACCGGTTACAATCAAAGCAGAGACCGCTAATCAACCAATTGATTTGGTAGTGACGGGCACAGTGGAGCATCTCGATGGATTTGAATTCACAGCCACTGTGAAACCTTCGTCGGATGAGGCTCTTTCTCCTGATCAGACTTTGTCGCTGAAAAATATTCGCGCCAAAGTCAGCGGAAGCTACACAAAGAAACTTTAATAACCCGGTAAATACTTAAGATTATGGATTTTTCAATCAAGAAATTAATGATATGCGCCGGGATTCTTTCCTGCGCCATCGTGGCAGAAGCACAGATGACCTACTCCGGCTATTTCCTCGATAATTATACTTATCGTTTCCAGATGAACCCCGCCTTCGGAAATGAAAAGAGTTTCGTGTCGTTCCCGGCACTCGGTAACCTGAATTTAGGCACACAAGGCAATTTGAACGTGAGTGATGTGGTCTACCCTCTTGATGGCAAGACAGTGCTCTTCACCAATCCCGGCATCTCCGAAAAAGAAGCTATGAGCAAGTTTTCTAAGCGCAACCGACTCGGTGCCAATATCAAGGAAGACATAATCACCGTTGGTTTCAAAGGATTCGGTGGATATAACACTGTGTCCCTAAGTGCAGTGTCCAATCTCTCTGTATCGATTCCTAAGTCTTTCTTCTCACTGGCAAAAGAGGGAGTGACCAACAAGACTTATGACATCAAGGATATGTTTGGTTACGGTGAAGGTTACGCTCAGATTGCTCTTAACCATAGCCGTGACATCCGCCAGGTGCCCGGACTGCGTGTAGGCGCCGCTCTTAAAGTATACATAGGTGTAGGAAATGTAGATTTCAAATTCAATGATGCCTACCTCCAGCTTGGGGAGAATGAATGGATTGCTCAAACAAACGCGGATATCTATGCATCGGTCTCCGGTATGCGATTCAAACATGACTATAACGACAAGTCAGGCGCTGAATACGTATCAGGCGCGGATGTGGATAAATTCGGTCTTAACGGTTTCGGTATGGGACTCGATCTCGGTGCAGAATACAAATGGAATGATTTCACCTTCTCCGCGGCCGTGCTCGATTTTGGTTTCATGAGCTGGGGAAAGACACAATGGGCCTCTACCAATGGCAATAAGACTGTGACAACTGATGCTTACGTTTTCAATGCCGATGATGATGCTTCGAATTCATTCAGTAAGGAATGGGACAGATTTACCGGTGATCTTGCAAAGTTATATGAACTTGAAGATATGGGAGAGCTTTCTTCACGCACCCGCATGATGGCCGCCACTCTCAATTTCGGTGCCAACTATGAGTTCCCCTTATATCGTAAACTTCACTTCGGTCTGCTTAATTCCACTCGGATTAACGGTTGCTATAGCTGGACTCAATTCCGTCTGTCGGCCGACGTTCATCCGGTGAAATGTCTGTCAGCCGGAGTGAATTGCGCCGTCGGCACATTCGGAGCAGCTTTCGGTTGGATCCTTAATATCCACACCACCGGTTTCAACCTCTTTGCCGGAATGGATCACACGGTCGGAAAACTGTCTAAGCAGTATATACCTTTGAATTCAAACAATTCATTCAACTTGGGTATCAACTTCCCTTTCTGATGTACACATGTTGAATAATACAGAAGTCGGCTATAGCTCAAGTGAGCTATAGCCGACTTTTTATTTGCTTTTTATATTACAGCAGCTGACAAATTATTTGCAACCGCAACCAACTTTGCTCTTGATCTCCTTCTTGAAGGCCTCAAACTGCGGACCGAACTCAGCGAAGATAGGATTCTCAGAGTTCTTTTTGATTACATGGTGCATGAAACGCATAGCAAGAACGAATTCCTTAGCGTGTTTGTCTTTTGCGAAGCCAAGGGCTTTGGCACCCTCTACCATAGCGGCAATGTCATGATGGCCACCGAAATTGAAATTCAGAACCTCAGCCATCTTTCCATCTTTGGCCTCGATCATGTTTACATAATAAGATTTCTTTTCTTTGTCCATAATACTTGTGTTTTTAATAGTTATAAGATCATTTCAATTCAGACCATCAGGCCTTTCATCGAAATCTATTATATAAACACATCAACCGCCCCCCGGGATGATTAATGACCTATAAAGAGTGTTACAAAAATTTAAACACCCCGGCTTTACTGGAGTAAGGCCGGGGTTGAATCGTATAGGGAGTATCTGATTATTTGAATAGATACTGAGAGGAGATTGACTGATTGTTGTGGATACGACGGATGGTATCGGCAAACAGGCGCGCAACAGGAAGCACCACTGCTTTAGGATTATCCTTACCGTAGGGAATGGAATCTGTGAATACGATTTCTGTAAGACCAGACTTGATAACACGGTCAGTAGCAGGGTCACTCATGACTGCGTGGCTGCATAGCGCTCTTACTGATTTCGCTCCGTTTTCGAGAAGAAGGTCGGCAGCTTTGGTAATGGTGCCGGCAGTGTCGCTGATATCGTCTACAAGCACTACATTCTTATCTGTCACCTCACCAATGACGGTCATTTTCTCAACAACATTGGCTTTAGCTCTCTGTTTATGGCAGAGCACGAGAGGCACATCGAAATATTTGGCATAAGAATTTGCCCTCTTGGCACCACCCACATCAGGCGATGCTATTACAAGATCTTTAAGATGCAAGCTCTCGATGTAGGGAATGAAAATCGATGAGGCATAAAGATGATCTACGGGAACATTGAAAAAGCCCTGGATCTGATCGGCGTGGAGATCCATTGTGATCAGTCGGTCAATTCCGGCTACACTCAGAAGATCGGCAACGAGTTTCGCTGCTATTGAAACTCTGGGCTTATCCTTGCGGTCCTGACGTGCCCATCCGAAATAAGGGATCACGGCAACGATTGTGGCAGCCGATGCTCTTTTGGCAGCATCTATCATCAACAGAAGCTCCATCAGATTGTCGCTGTTAGGGAAGGTAGACTGCACAAGGTATACCTCTGCTCCGCGTATTGATTCCTCGAAAGAGACCTCGAACTCACCATCGGCAAAGGTCTCGATCTTCATTTTGCCTAATTCTATGCCCAGGTCTTTACAGATGGATTCTCCAAGGTAGTGGCTCTTCGTACCTGCGAAAACCTTTATGGGCGGAAGGTAATTGCTCATGATATGGATCGTAAAAATTGTTTACAAAATTAGAATTATTTTTTGACATATCCATGAAAGAGAGGTCAAACTTTTATCCTTTCAGAAATTTCAGCAGAAATTATCATCTCAATAAGACGAATTTTCTTATTCCTCACCTCTTTCCTCCTCTTTTTTGAGTTTTCCTACCGGAAGTACAAGTGCATCGGCCGCACTCATGTAAACCGTGAGGGGTTCCGTTGTGGAAAGGTTGAGCTTATGGGGCTTCCCCCATAAAAGATCATTCGACACAATTTCGCCTTTCTCCATGCCTGTCATTTCAAATGCAATCTCCGGCAACATGAGGCTAACATGAGCAGCTTCTCTCGAGAAGTTGACGATTATCAGCAACACATTCTCGCCTTTATAGCGAATGAAGGCGAAGTTGGAATGAGGATTGAATCCGGGAGTACGTAGATTGACGTACATCAAATCAAAGAAACCTCCCTCATGGAGTGCTTCGTGAGTATTGCAGAGTGTCAACACCTTCTTATATACGTTACGAAGCCAGCGCTCGTGAGCGGAAAGAAGTTCGTCATTACATTTACCTTTATTATACCATCTCCTCACCGTCGACATGCTCCAGTAGTCGAAGATCGTTGTGCGGTTGTTGTCGCCCGCAAATCCTTCGTTATCTCTTGCCTGCTCCCCAAGCTCCTGACCATAGTAAAGGAGGAACGGTCCGTTTGAAATCATTGCGGAAGTGACAAGCGAGGGAATCACTCTCAATGAATCGCCTGCATAAGCATATGAACCGAAGCGCACCTCATCATGATTTTCAAGGAAATTGAGCATAGAGTCGCCGATACCGTCAACGGTCTGCCAGCATCCCGTGAGTTGAGCAGCCGACCATCCATGCTTCTCGATGCCCACAAGGGTATCATATAGATTCACCTTATCATACAGGTAATCAAAACATCCGTAATCAAGGAAAGGGCGATAGAGACCTATATCGTAAATCTCTCCTATAAAGATAAGGTGAGGATAAACTGCTTTAACCTGAGGTATGGCCCAATGCCAGAATGCCAAAGGCACCATAAAGACCATATCACACCTGAAACCATCCACTCCTTTTGAGGCCCAGAATTTCAAGACACTCAGCATCTTTATCCATGTATCAGGGATGGGGTTGAAATGGTCTGAATGGTCATTATAGTCATGACCATAGTTAAGCTTCACAGTCTCATACCAGTCGTTTACGCCGCAGAATGCCGTGAAGCAATCGTTACCTGTAGCCTTGGCCGGAAATTCCACATAAGGTTTCGGGCCCTCAGCTCCGAGATTGAAATCCGGATAAAACTGCTGGTTGGATATATAGTAGTAATTATTGTCGCGAGCGAAATTCATATGTATATCATCGCGTGCGCCAAAATCTTCAACTCCTTTCGGCGCCGAATCCGAATGATAAACACGTGCCGTATGATTGGGGACGAAGTCAATGATCACCTTCATCTTCTCCCTGTGTATTCTTTTCACCAGACTTACGAATTCCTTCATCCTGTCGGGAATAGATTCTGCAATTGCAGGATCAATATCGTAATAATCTTTGATTGCATAGGGTGAACCGGCTTCACCCTTCACAACATTTGGGTTATCGGGTGCAATACCGAATTTGGAAAAATCAGTTTTTGTGGCGTGCTCGATCACACCGGTCAACCAAATACAATTGACACCGAGTTCCTTTATACTGCGTATTACGTGCAGGTTAATATCGTTGAGCTTTCCACTGCCGTTCTGGGCTAATGTGCCCCAAGGCACGCAATTGCCGTTGGCATTTGTGAAAATACGAGGAAATAATTGATAAATGATCAGTTTTTCCGTTGTCTTGCTCATAGTAAAGCTAAATTTATTTTAAGCTGTTTTGTTTTAATTCTTCCTGTTTTCGGTGATTGATGCCAACACTCTGCAGGCAGCCTCGTAACCGGAGGCCACGCCATGGCTGATGCTCTTAAGATCGAAAGTTTTCACACCGGCCACTTTATCGATGTTTATCACATAGTCGCAGAGTCGAAGATCCTGAGCTGTATTCGATTTTGACATCAGATGGTAAGACCGGTAAGCAATATCAATGATCGAGGAGGTATAATTCTCTCCCCCTCTTTGGAAAGGACTGCAATTGCTGCCGTAGAGAGTGGTGCAGTAGTCGCGGATGGCCCACGCCGGCAGATTACGGAGCACTCCTCCATCTACATAATTTACACCTTTAATTTTGACCGGATGAAAAATAATGGGGATGCTGCATGAAGCAATCACACGGGGCACAATCTCGCCCTTTCCCCAGCCTATTGATTTGGCATGATCAAAATCAGTGGCGCAAATGATGGTGGGGATCTTCATGTCCTCAAGATTCTTGACAGGTAGCCAGCTCTCCAGAAGCTTTCCAAAACGGTCAAGTTTCATGAAGCCTTTTTTGGGTATGGCCCATTCAGTGAAATCACCGAAACTTGATGCCTCTGTAAAACAGGTCACAATTTCGTCTACCGTCAGACCGGCACCATAAAGCGAAGCGGCTATCGAACCTGCTGAGACGCCCGACAGCACATCAGGGTGTATCCCGAAATGTTCAAATGCTTTCAACACTCCCAAGTGAGAGAAACCTTTGGCTCCTCCACCGCTTAGGGCTATACCGACCGTGGCCTCCTTACGGATACCTAACCTCTCAAGAAAACCATCAATTTTAAATACCATTTTTCTTTCTTACCTTTGACATCGGCCGACGGACCGGAGACTTCTGAACGTCGCTACCGATGATTTTTTGCAAATTTAAACAAATTTTTCAGTCTTCTGAAATTTTCTCCTCTGTTTTTTTTCCTTTGGCCTTTTCCTTATCTTTACGGAGCTTCGTGAAGGGATTGTCAAACTCTTTACGGTAAATAATGCCCAAGCCTTGGGTGGTGAGTGCCTGGCGTAGATAGTAATTCTGATCGTTGAAATGATTATAGGCTTTCAAACGCAGATTTCCACCTCTTCGAAGCAAATATTCAATGTCGAAATCTCCTACAAAAGTGGTCTGTGAGGTGGAGCGGTCGCGGTAGCCGAAATTGCCGTTAATCAACAGACGATTGTTGAGCAAGCGTGAAGAGAGTGCCACGTCTACCTCAATATCGGAAAAATCACCTTTATCACTTCTGAAAGAGGGAGCAAGTGAGAATTTATCTGTAAGCTGCCCAAACATATTCGATATCTGAGACGAAAGTGTGGAAGAGGCCATCGATGCAAATTCACCACCGTTGCTCGACGTGCCCATATATTCCGGAGTAGAGAAGCGATTGAGCGCAAGAAGATAAATAATCTGGCGGCTCATCATGTCGTCGGTCGATATTATACTTTTCACTTTTCTTTCTACGTCTTGTGTAAGCGTCGGGAGTTCGATATCAAAAGATATGTCCGGATGCGTCATAGGGCCGTCAACCATCAGCATGGCATCTACCGGCACATTTGTGCGGGCAAGATCACGATCCGTAGAAAAACTTTTGTCAAGATCAGAGAGATTTGTATTTACCCTGTAGCTTGCAGTGATGTCAAGATCGGCATTCATCGGATCGCCATTGAACGCGATACTGCTGCCGCCTCTGATCTTGAAATCACGAAGAATCAGGTCTTGCAGCGAAAATCGATAATTACCCTCGTCAAGAATATATTTTCCAAACATCTGCATCTGTTCGGCTTCCGAATCATAATCGATCTGAATATTTCCATTTCCTCTTGCCGTAATCTTATCGCCTGCAACTGGATCCATGAGCAAAGTCATCAATGTAGAAGGAGTGACACTTGCCCTCACATCCATGCTGAAGCGGGTGGGTAATTCCTCGGCCACGGCAACTTTTTTCCGGAATGTGCTCAAGATATCTTCCACAGTATCCTTGCGCAACTGTTGTGCTGCCTCTTTGCGCCGGTCGCTGAAAGTAAGGAATGTGTAGTCTTCCGCAGCCTGGGTATCATTAAGAGCAAACGTAAATGAAGAGGGACCGGTCAGACCCATGTCAACCGAAATTCTCACCTGTCCCGGTTCCCCTCTCACCACTGCGCCACCATTGCCGTAGAACACTCCGTACCAATCCGGATTTATGCTTTGATTCGTATCAAAACAAAGCAGATGCCTGGCATCTGTAAGACGGAAAGTGAAACTCGAGTTCCTGAAGAAGTTATGCTTCAGATCGCCTGAGAACAATGCTGAATTTCCGAATCGGTCATATAGACGGAAAGAAGGTATTATGATTTTTCCCGGATCAAAATGGACAGAATCAGCACCATGATAATCCACATTTGTATAGGTCAGACGCATGGCAATCGTGTCGGCATACATCCTTCCCCAAAGATCGATATCCTTGAAGGTGCCGAACAATCTTGCTTTTCCACTCGCTTTGCCTCTCACATCTGAAGCAAAGTTTTTCATGAAAGGCTGGAGGAAGTCGACCGAAAGGCGATCTGCATCAATATCGAAACATAGCGAATCTTTTCCGAGCCAAATTCCTCCGTCGATCAAGGTGCTTTTCCCTTCCGGAGAGTTTATATCAGCATCAATGGCTATTTGTTTTTCGGGATGATTCCAGCCGCTCCGGAATTTTGCATCTCCGAGTATCGCTCCATTATAACTGAATGAATCAATCCGGAGGTTATCAGTCAAAGCCACCGGAGATTTACTGAACAAAGAATTGCCTACTATGCTGCCTGAGGCGCTCCCTGCAAACGTGACGTACCTGACGTTAAGAAGATCGAAAACGTAACCCACATCTATTGAAGCGAGATCCACTCTCAAGGTATCCTGCGGCGAAGCCGATGCCCGGCCATCGATCTTCACAAACTGGTCGTCATGCCATATCTTAAGATTATCCACATTCAGAACCTCGTCTGCATAGGATATATCCGCATGATCAATATTCCATTTTGTGGCACCAAAACTGAAATTTGAGGGTTGGAGCTGAAGTTTAACTTCCGGTCGAGAAGTGATGCTGTTACGGCTCAATGCCGCCTCCAGAGACACTCCACCTTTGAAAGTGTCGCTCTCAGGCGTTTCCCAAAGGATGTCAGTGAATATGTTATCATCCTGCCCGTAAACCTGGAAATCCATTCTCAACTCACCTCTTCTTACCGGCAGTATGGAACCGCCTTTCAGATTTAGAGTGCCTGATTCGCCGTCGAGAGCAAGCTCCAGACCCAAGTCTCTCAAAAGCTTGCTCTTTCCCTGCTGAAGGAATCGGGCATCTACCTGAAGGGTTGCCAAGTTGCTCATTGCGTCGATGGTTCCACGCACCGGCACGCCTACAAGGAAGCGAACCGGAAGATTCAGAAATTCCGGTAATGTGTTGTCAGGCTGAATCATGAAGCTGAAGCTCACATCTGAACTGAAACCTTCGGCATTCGCAGGAGAGTGTAGAAGCGAGGGGAACACTTTTGAAAGCATGCTTTTTATCTCTCCGGCAAGATGATCAAATTTGAAGTTGCCTTTCACGGATCCGTTCATCCAGTCGCTATCAAGAGTAAGAATCCTTCCCACGCTGTCGGTTGATGCTTTCAGAATCAGGTGGTCAAGATTTAACTCCGGTTTATTCGGATGATTCAGTGTCATGTCCAACAGACGCACCTCACCCGAGAGATTGTCAACGTTATTGCCCATGAGATCTGCATCTATCCTGCCCGTAAGATTGTATCCACGGTATTTCTCCGGTAACAAAGCCGCTATATCGAAGTTCAGATCGCGTATATCAGCATGGAGTTCACCACGTGAATCCTTACCGTAGAGGCCGAGATCTGCCTCCAGGGTCAGATCTGCTGAATTATTATCTGTTTCCAGCGAGAAGGAAATGTCTTTTCCGGATTTCTCAATTTGTGCCTGCACATCTGTCAGCACACTGCCCCTAACAACAATTTCCTCTATGGCTGCTATAAGTTCGCCATCAAAGTCTTTGTCTTTCAGATTGCCATCCAGATTCAGATCGGCAGTAACTGTGCCAACAATATTCTTACCTGTAAGCGTCGCCACATCGAAGTGCTCCGTCCTTATATCAGCCCTTACAAGACCGTTCTTTTTCATAAGGCCATTTCCGGATGCCTTGATCGATACGTCGCCACATCCGGTGGAAAGATCCAGATGAGCTTTATACTCATCTTTGTAAGGATACATTTCTCCACTTGCCTCGAGATCTACTCCATTAAGATTCTCCAGAATCTTCTTGAGTTCGGGTGATATCGAGTTCTGCCTTTCAAGAATTGTGTGGATCTCTCCATTTTTAGCTACAAGTTTTAAATGCTCGAGCTTCACCCTTAATTTATCCCGAATTTGAAGATTCTCAGCTTGCCCTTTCAGATCCAATTCGAGAGTATTGTCTTCGGAGGCAATATTGAGGGTAATATCCTGAAGCGAGCCGGTATTACCAATTGCGCTCAAGCGAAACGTTAACGGCTCTGGAAACAACGACAAGCGTGGCACAAGCCAGCGCATGTCGGCCGGTGAGATATGTGAATCCCTTATTTCTATTTGATGTGTTCCCTGGGATAAGGTCCTCTGGATGTCATCAAAACCATTATATTCGAGTTGAAGGTCGCCCAACAGAAATTCAGTTGAAGGAAGCTGTAACATGAAATCCTCCAGAGTGAGCCGGCTTGATGTGATGTGGCTGCGAAAAGCTAATTTCTCCACATCAAGACCGCCAGACAACCGGAAGGATAATCGTCTGAGGTCTATTGTGAAGTCATCGTTGGCTATACGAGGAAGTGTGAGATCTGCTTTGAGATCCCATATCCTGAAATGGTCAAAATCTGTTTTCGAACTGTCTTGAATACGGGGTTTCCATTGACGATCAAAAGCCACTGAACTCCTTCTGATCACAACATTATGCAAAGTAAAATCAAACTTTGTAGGGGGTTTGGATTTGTCTTTAGGCTTAAAGGCATCAATCAGAAAAGCAATATTCAAAGCTTCATCGGGCGACTTTTGAATGATTCGTGCATCCAACCCTATTATTTCACCATAAGTAAGCACGATTTCCCGATCTTTGATCAGGGTCCAGATACTGATACCGGCACCTACCGTTTCAGTAGCAAGACATAGGTTTCCTGTCTGGTCATACACTTCGAGACCCCTGACCACCACTTCATTAAAAGGATGGATTGTGAGGCTTCCGATGTGAACTTCAGTGCCAAGAAAAACAGCAAGTTCTTTTTCAACCCTATCCTTGATCGAATTCTGAAAAGCGGGCACAGACAACAGTACATAAAGCACAAGGTAGACCACCGCCAAAAAAATCACAGCGGTGAAAAGAATACCTCTTATTACTTTATATATTTGTTTCAGAAAATGCATATAACTTTGTCTGAGACAGCGAAACGGTAGAAACCTGACATAAAATGATACAGATAAATCCCCTTGCAAAATTAATCAAAATCCCCGATATACTCCCGATTTCAAAGCTTATATTTCCAACTTATGGCTATTTTATTAACTCTTACTTTGCCAGTTCTCGCAAAATTGATTAACTTTGTATTCTAAGTAGACCCCTTTTCCGCAGGCTCAAAATCCAGCCGAGGCGACGAAAGGGTGATCCTTTTCATTTTTACCACTAAGAATCAAAAGTCTGCTTTTATCTAACATTACCTATATGAGCGTAATCATACTTGGAATAGAATCTTCGTGCGATGACACTTCTGCCGCCGTTATTTCTGACGGGTTGCTCCTGAGCAATGTCATAGCAAGCCAGAAAGTGCATGAAGCATATGGCGGCGTCGTACCTGAACTGGCCTCCAGAGCGCATCAGCAAAATATTGTGCCTGTAGTGAGCGAGGCTTTGCGTCAGGCTGGCGTTGACAAGAAGGATCTGTCTGCAATCGCTTTTACAAGGGGTCCGGGACTCCTTGGTTCTCTTCTTGTAGGCACTTCATTCGCTAAAGGCATGGCTATAGGTCTTGGTATACCCTTGGTGGATGTGAATCACCTGCATGCCCATGTGCTCTCTCACTTCATCCGCAAGGAAGCGGATGACGCTGTGCCCTCGTTCCCGTTCATGTGTCTGCTCATATCCGGAGGTAACTCACAGATTGTGGTGGCGCGTAGCCCGGAAGACATGGAAATTGTCGGAAAGACAATTGATGATGCTGCCGGAGAGGCTTTCGATAAGTGTGCAAAAGTAATGGGGCTCCCTTACCCCGGAGGTCCACACATCGACAGGCTTGCGGCCCGGGGAAACCCTAAGGCTTTCCAGTTCAGCCGTCCGCACATCGATGGGCTCGATTATTCTTTCAGTGGACTCAAGACCTCTTTCCTTTATACATTAAGGGATGGATTGAAGAAGGATCCGGATTTCATAGAGAAAAACAAGGCTGATCTCGCGGCTTCTCTCCAAGCCACAATCATACGCATCCTGCTTGACAAACTTGGAAAGGCTCTGAAACTTTATCCGGTGAAGCACGTTGCAATAGGAGGTGGTGTCTCTGCCAACTCCGGAGTGAGGGAGGCAGTAGCACGTTTCTGTAAGGAAAGAGGCGTGACAGCCTGGATTCCTGAAAGGGCTTTCACCACTGACAACGCAGCGATGGTGGCGGCTGCCGGTTACTTCAAATATCTCGACCACAAATTCTGTGATCTCTCTCTCCCGCCCTATTCAAGAGTGACAGTCTGACCGATTGGGACGACCGGGATAACCAATTTTTTATTAACAATTCCCCTGCAGCTTAAAAAAATGACACATCAATCAGAAAATAAAAATAAAAAGGTAAAGGGCACTCCCGTGCATACGGAGACCCGCCATACTGTAATATATGGTTATACCCGGCAGGAACTATCGAAAGTGATGAAACATTTCGAATCACAACTTCCTGAATTTGTAAAAATATCAATTGACACCAATAATCTTGTGACTCGTATCACTCTTACGGGAGTAGACTCGGGAGTGGAGCTGCTTCGCTTCAAGATGAACCGCTATCATCAGAATCTAAGCACAATATTTGCTGAAGAGATGGTGGCCATGGAGGATAAGACTGTGGCCCAAGTACTCGGCGAGTTACTGAGCGAGCGTGAATTGACTGTAGCCTGTGCAGAAAGTTGCACAGGTGGCAACATTGCACATCGCATAGTTCAGGTGCCCGGTTCCTCCTCATATTTCTTAGGAAGTGTTGTCAGCTATTCGAATGATGTGAAGACGGAAGTGCTCGGGGTGTCGCGCAGCGATATATCAAGTCATGGAGCCGTGAGTCGGGAAGTGGCCGAGGCCATGGCTAAAGGAGCAGCCAAACTCATGCGCACAGACTGCGCGATTGCCACAACCGGCATAGCGGGGCCTGATGGAGGCACCAAATACAAACCCGTAGGCACAGTATGGATAGCCGTAAAATACGGCGAACAGATCGTGAGCGAATGTCTGCATTTTCAAGGCGACCGTAATACAGTGATCGAAAGCGCCACCAATCATGGCATGGTCATGCTGATCAATCTTCTGCGTAACAACTATGTGATGCAGGAAGATGTAAATGACGACTAAATCAATATTTTATCAAAAATATTTGCAGTATTGCCAATAATTTACTAACTTTGCACCCGGTTTGTGGCACATCCTTTAAAATCGCCAACTTGATGCGCCTGGCGATGATATGAGAACTGAGATGGCGGCCATAGGCCTTAAGCATTTTTTATTAAATTAAGAAATAAAACAGCCATGTCAAAAGTTTGTCAGATTTCGGGCAAAAAACCTTCGGTGGGCAACAACGTTTCTCACTCAAAGCGTCGCACCAAACGCAAATTCAATGTCAACCTCCACAAAAAGAAATTCTATTGGGTTGAAGAAGATATGTGGATTGAGCTCACAGTTTCTGCTCACGCTCTCCGTACAATCAACAAGATCGGCCTCAATGCCGCTCTTAAGAAAGCCGAAAAAGAAGGCATTCTCGACTTCAAAGACATTAAAATCGTTTCCTTTTAATTAGAATTTCCAAACTATGGCAAAGAAAGCTAAAGGCAATAGAGTGCAGGTTATACTTGAGTGCACCGAACACAAAGCCAGCGGTATGCCCGGTATGTCAAGATACATCACTACCAAAAACCGCAAGAACACAACAGGCCGTATGGAGTTGAAGAAATACAACCCCATCCTGAAAAGAATGACCATCCACAAAGAAATTAAATAAGCACTGAACTATGGCAAAGAAAACCGTTGCGTCTCTTCAGAAAGGTGAAGGCCGCACATTCAGCAAAGTAATCAAAATGGAGAAATCTCCTAAGACTGGCGCTTATGTCTTCAAAGAGGAGATGGTACCCAATGACGCTGTTCAGGCAGCTCTCAAATAATCCGGTTTCTAACAATTCAAGGATTATTACCCAAATTAATTTGAATATAATTCAAAAATCATAAATCAGGTCGGCGATAATTATTGCTGGCCTGATTCCGTTTTGTCCTGATTCGATTGCAAGTGGAAGCACCGATCCAAAGTATCACACCAAAAAAAGTCGTGCCTTGAATCACTTCAAGACACGACCAAATTAATCACTAATTTAATCTAACTTATGTTTGCTAATATTCTTTTTCAGATAGCGGAACGAATTACGCCACGGTCGGAATTCACTACGAAATTCACAATTTCATCACGATACTTGGTCTTTGGCAGAGTATCTTCAATGAGGCGTACGGCATTGGTGACGTTCAGATCGCTCAGATAAAGCAGGCGATAGATCTCTGCAATAGCTTGAATATCTTCATTGCTGAAACCGTTACGATGCAGACCTACTGAATTAAGTCCTACATAAGAGATGGGTTCACGTGCAGCCTTTACGTAAGGAGGTATATCCTTGTTGACCAAAGCTCCACCTTGCACCATGATGTTTCTTCCAAGATGACAGAATTGATGAACAAGCACACCGCCGCCTATGACAGCGAAATCATCAATCACCACTTCTCCGGCAAGCTGGCAGGCATTCGACATTATGATACGGTTGCCAAGTTTACAATCGTGAGCCACATGATTATAGGCCATGATGAGACAGTTCTCGCCTACTACAGTCTTGCCTTTCGAAGCTGTTCCGCGGTTCACTGTCACGCACTCCCTGAGCGTGGTGCCGTCGCCAATATAAGCGTAAGTTTTCTCACCACGGAACTTGAGGTCCTGTGGGATGCCTGAGACTACAGCTCCCGGGAAAATCTTCACTCCTGAGCCTATTCGTGCACCCGGGAAGATAGTGACATTGCCCGCGATCTCGCAGTTATCGCCAATCTCAACATCATCATAGATATTGGTGAAATTGCCTATACTTACATTATTTCCGATTTTTGCGTCTGGATGGACGTAAAACATATTACTCATAACTAAGTGATGTGGAGAGATATTTATTTGTTTTTGATTATCTGGGCCATAAACTCCGCCTCACAGACGATCTTATCGCCTACGAATGCATAACCTTTCACTACGGCACAACCCCTGCGGATTTCTGTCATCAAGCTCACGTTGAGGAGCAGTGTGGCTCCGGGCACAACCTTCTGACGGAACTTAACGTTGTCTATCTTAAGGAAATAAGTGCTGTATTTCTCAGGCTCTTCGAGATAATTGAGCACAAGCACTCCGGCTGCCTGAGCCATAGCCTCTACCTGAAGCACACCGGGCATGACCGGCTCTGAAGGGAAATGTCCCTGGAAGAAAGGTTCATTGACCGTGACATTCTTCACAGCCACACAATGCTTCTTGTCAATCTCGATAATTTTGTCGATGAGAAGGAAAGGATAGCGGTGAGGAAGAAGATTACGGATGCCGTTTACGTCAATCACCGGCTCCTGATTGGGATTATAATAAGGAGACTGTATCTCGGTGTGACGCACTTCCTTTCTCACCATACGGGTGAACTTATTGTTTACTGTATGACCCGGGCGAACGGCCACTACCCTGCCTTTCAACGGGCGTCCGATGAGAGCTATGTCGCCGATCACATCCATAAGTTTATGGCGAGCCGGTTCGTTGTCCCATTTTAGAGGAGTCGGATTGATGTAACCCAAGTGAGAGAGGTGCATATGTTCTACACCTACAAGGTCGCAGATCTTGTCAATTCGCTCCTGATCAATGGGCTCATCGTAGATTACGATAGCATTGTCAAGGTCACCGCCTTTGATCAATCCATAATCAAGAAGTTGCTCTATCTCGCGCACAAATACGAATGTACGCGCGCTCGCCACTTCCTGACTGAATTCAGCGATATCATCAAGCATGGCAAACTGATTGGGGAGCACTTTTGAATTATATTCCACCATCACCTCCACACTGAAATGATCATCAGGATAAATCGTTACGGTTGAGCCTGTGGCATCATCCTTGAAACGCATTTTCTCCTTTATAACATAAAAGTCTTTGTCTGACTTCTGTTCCTCGAGTCCTACCTCTTCAAGTTTCTTTACGTATTCGAGTGCGCTACCGTCGAGAATAGGCATCTCAGGACCATTCACCTCTATAAGACAGTTGTCAACACCGGCAGCATAAAGGGCAGCCATAGCATGCTCGATAGTGCTGATCTTTACGTCGCCTTTACCGATAACTGTGCCGCGGGTGGTCTCCACCACATTTTCCGCGAGTGCATCCACTACGGGCTGGCCCTCGAGATCCACTCTCTTGAACTTATATCCGAAGTTCTCGGGAGCCGGCTGGAAAGTAGCCGTAATCTCAAGTCCGGAATGGAGCCCTTTCCCGTTGAGCGAGAAGGGGGCTTTCAAAGTCAGTTGTTTCATTTCTTGATGTTGTTAAATTCTGAGAAAAGCTTGCCGAGATTCTTTAAGTAAACCTGATTCTTGGCAAACTGCCGCACATCAACTGCCGGATAACCTATCAGACGATTGCCGTCGCCTATGCTCTTGGGTATTCCGGATTGGGCACCAATTTCATTATAGTTGCCAACAGTGATATGTCCTGCAAAACCACACTGGCCGCCAACCATATTATGGTTGCCCAGGTGGACAGATCCCGCTATGCCGGTCTGTGCAGCAAATACATTATCCTCTCCTATCGTCACATTATGGGCCACCTGGATGAGATTGTCAAGCTTAGTGCCCCTTCCAACAGAAGTCTGGCCGAATGTCGCACGGTCTACTGTAGTGTTGGCACCAATCTCTACATCATCTCCTATTATTACAATACCCATCTGGGGTATCTTTTCGTAATGTCCATCCTTGGGAGCGAAACCAAAGCCGTCTGCTCCGATCACAGCTCCGGAGTGGATGATGCACCGCGATCCTATACGGCATCCTTCGTAGATTTTCACACCGGAGCGTATCACGGTGTCATCGCCGAGCACGACGCCATCTCCCACATAAGCCTGCGGGTAAATCTTGACGTTACGACCGAGCTTCACTCCTTTACCTATATAAGCAAAGGCACCGATATAAGCTCCTTCGGGCACTTCGACTCCCTCAGATATATATGAGGGATTCTCAATTCCTTCAGGACGTGGTTTCATTGAATCAACCATCCGCATGAGCGCCGCAAGAGCTGCATAAGGATCGTCTACCTTTATAAGTGTGGCTGTACACTCCCCTTGCGGATCAAAATCCTTTCCCACAAGCACAGCAGTGGCGTTGGTGGTGTGGATATAATGCGCGTATTTGGGATTCGCGATAAATGTGAGGTCGCCTTTCTTTG
This sequence comes from uncultured Sangeribacter sp., assembly GCA_964622105.1. Classification (GTDB taxonomy): domain Bacteria; phylum Bacteroidota; class Bacteroidia; order Bacteroidales; family Muribaculaceae; genus Lepagella. Next base: position 19,081 of record CAZUNU010000037.1, read on the forward strand.
CCTCCTCAATCTTCGCAAATCCTCTAATCACGGCAGCCGGATCCCCTTCCACCGTTCCTCCTGTTAGGGCCGCGAGACCCTGAGGTGTAATCTCCATATTTGGTCAGAAATTATAAATCAGGATAAATTTTTTGCAAATATCGTGATTTTTTTGTTAATAGCCATAATAATCTGTTAATAACTTGCATCGAAGAGGTCATTTTTTTAATATTTTATTTTTTTCTTGATTGGATAAAGAATATTTGCTACTTTTGCACAA
>CAZUNU010000038.1:0-19299 GCA_964622105.1 uncultured Sangeribacter sp.
AAGCGTTCTGCACGCCTGTTTCCTTAAACATCCGGTCGAGTGTCTGTTGCATCTTTTCCCAGATTGCGTATCCATATGGTTTGATGACCATACAGCCTCTCACCGCACTCTGTTCAGCTAAATCTGCTTTAACTACAAGTTCGTTATACCATTTGGAGTAGTCTTCACTACGTTTTGTCAGATCTTTTAATTCTTTTGCCATGATTTTGTCAGGACGTATATGTTAAATGCAAACCCCTGAGGATTTTGCGATTTTGTTGATTTATCAGGTTGATGCTGGAAGCCATGAATCAGTAAAATAATTATCTTCTACTCTAACTGATGCACATTCGCTACCTAATGAAATACAAAATTACAAAAAATAAGCATTAAATAAAAGCAACTTCCAAATTTTATTTTTGGCAGTTGCTTTGATTTAATTGAATATTTAATTTCAAGTCTGAGTTACCTCCAATGATTACTAAAATTCGAGGATATCTCTTTTTTAGAAATACATATTGAATCTGAGAAAATATATTGAGTCTTAAAGGATTAGAGATAAACCTATTTCCTCAGAAGCCTGTAGCTTATCGCACACATTGAATTAAAGGAGAACTATGGCTGATTGATTTTCAACGAATACGGTCGACTGAACGAAGTTTGTTATGATCGCTCTGAATTCTGTTCAAGGCCAACAAGGTTCCACATAAAGCTATGAGAGGACATATCACAACACCAGACCAGCTAATGCTTCCACCTTCAACAGCTGTATAACCCAAAGAGGCTGCTATAGCCGAAGCTGTCACAATAAAAATTATTCCAATCCATGCCACTTTCTTCTGCAATGGAAGGTTGCCATAAAGAAAAATATCAATCAACAGGAGAATAGCAGAAGTCAGGGAGACAGTGAAGAAGTACCAAGTTGAAAGATACGTACCTGTTGGAGCGCCATCGGTAGCTTCTCCTTCATATGTTAATCCCCAGCTTGTAAAATTGAAAGTGAAGTCTTCTGTCGATATTTGGCCTATTGAACAGAAAGTAAATACTGCCATCATCACAGCCGAGATAAGCAGAAGAAGTGATTGCCAACGTTGAATTACCATTTGAGTTTTATTATTAGTTAGTTATTTTTTAATGTCATTGAAGCAAAGACGATTTTTATCTTAATATTCTGTTTTCAATGTAAAATCTTAATCTTTAGGAATATCAAGATAGCCGTCGAAACTAATTTGTACAACAATCAGGTAAAAGTCAATAAAATTAGATAGAATTCTTCTATAGTATCAACTTTTACAGTGCAAATTTAATGAATTTTATCCTATTTTGCACTTTTCGGCATATCATTTGTTATACTTTTATAAAACCGAGACAAATAACAGTTGATTGTAACATCGGCTATTAGGGTATCATGTATTTTATCTTGAGGCATTTGCTAAATAATATGAATTTAGTGATCCTCCACAATTACTCAGGATAAATGCTTTGGTATTCTATATGAACTGAGTCGATCACACTTATCAAGAATTTTTTGTATCTTCAAAAGGAATATCAAAAAACTGATATTTTTACAATCTTCACCACTTATTAAAATCAATTATTAATTATGATATCAAAAAAGGCTTCCGCTATACATTCTAAAGTGCAACGACTTCTTAATGAGAACAAGTTGCATGAAGCCTATGGCATACTGAAAGAAACGCTTAAAAACTCACCTGATCGGAATCTTTCTGATTTGCTGAATCGCCAGGAAGAAACCTATCGTTACCTTCTACACTATCTTGTAGAGGGATTTGCCGACGATTCAAGAGAAAAAATGCTCGGAGAAATTACGGCATCCCTGAATTTTATCAATGACTCCTTATATAGAAATGAGGTATTGTTTGACAGTTCTGACATATATTCCTCTACTTTAAGGTTTGAAAGGATAAGAAAAGCAACCTTGCAGTCTCGGCTCAAGGAATATATTGATGCGTTATCTATGTCGCGGTTAGCAGAAGCTGCGGGTGGAGATTCGGAATTGAAACGTAAAACCGATGAAGCTCTTAATTCTTTATTTTCCTACGTTTGGACCATGTATGGTGCATCTACGGATGATTACAAAGCTCTAACAGAAGCAGTAAAAGATCCTGATATGCCTTTTGAATTCAAGGCTCAGGTGATTTCGGCGCTCATGCTTGGTAATCTTAATTATTATGATAGAAAGGGCTTGTCGGCACTACTCGATATACTTGATGCTGATTTGGGTCAACAGATCTCAGCAAGAGCTCTTACGGCTATTGTCCTGATTGTGGCAGCACATAAAAAAAGAATCCTGCAGGATCCCGTAATCAAAAGTCGACTTCTTCTATGGAATGATTCAATCATCATTTACAGACAACTGAGAGAAGTGGCAATGACACTTATCAGAGCTCACGACACTCAGAGAATCTCTTCAAAAATGCAAAACGAAGTGATTCCGGAGTTAATGAAGCTTCGTCCTGAAATTCTAAAGAAACTCGGTAAAATTTCAGGAACCACCGATCTCGAGTCGCTCGAAGCCAATCCTGAGTGGGAAGAGATAATCAATAAAAATGGACTTGGTGAGAAACTTAAAGAACTTACCGACATGCAGCTCGATGGAGGAGACGTCATGATGTTGGCATTCTCCAATCTTAAGTCGTTTCCTTTCTTCAACTCAGTTGCCAACTGGTTTCTTCCTTTCAGCATGACGCAAAGCGACGTCAAAGCAGTGATGGGAGATAACATGAGTTCTTTTGGTGAGATTCTTGAGACAGAAGGTGTGATGTGTGACTCTGATAAATATTCATTTGTTTTCTCCCTTTCTGCAATGCCGGAAAGTCAAAGAAAAATGATGAACGAACAGATGAATTCACAGTTTGAGCAATTAAAGGAGGTGATGGCGGAAAGAAATATTAAGTCTACCCTTCCGGAATTCGATAAGGAAACCACAAGATTTGTAAGAGATATCTACCGGTTCTTCAAGCTTTACAAGCGAAAGACTGACTTTGCTGATCCATTTGTCCCTCCAATCGACTTCAGTTCTCTACCCGTAATAGGAGAGATTCTCGCAGATGATGAGATCCTGAATCTTGTAGGTGAATTCTATTTTAAAAGAGGTTATTACGCAGAAGCGCTACCATTGTTCCTTAGATTAGAAAAAGCCAATCCGGAAGAGCACCAATTATGGGAAAAGATCGGATATTGTTATAATGCACTTGGCAAGATTGACAAAGCATTGGAATGGTACACAAAAGCAGAGTTTTTCAATCCGGACAGCTTATGGCTAATCAAACGAATTGCGCTATGCCACCGACTACAGAACAATCATACGGCTGCAGCAGAATATTATTCCAAGGCTTTGCAACATGATCCGGAAAATTATAATTTGCTTGTAAGTCTTGCTCACTCACAATTGGAGATAGGTAATCTTGATGAGGCAAGGGCGAATTATTTTCATGCCGATTATATCCGTCCGGATTCCTTGTCGACCTGGAGAGGCATAGCATGGACTGAGTTTATTGCACATAATCCTCAAAAAAGCCTTGAATACTATGCAAAGATCATAGACAACAAAGAAAGCAAACCGGTTGATCGATTGAATCAAGGTCATGCATTTTTCACATCCGGCAATTATAAGAAGGCTTTGGAATCCTATATTCAATGTGCCAAAGATCCAACCTACGGGCTTCAGAAGCTTGAAGAAGCTATTTCGGAAGATACGGAGGATATAATCAAAGCGGGAGGTAAAGAATCTGATCTTGCACTCTTGCTCGAAAAAGTAAGATACGATCTCAATAATTAACATTGAAGTGAATAATTGACTGTAAAAAGGAAGAGGAACTCATTTTCTGAGTTCCTCTTCAATTTTTTCTACAGCTAAAGAAATATCTTTTGCATAAGGAATACGGTCTTCTATTGCTGATATTCCATGAAGCACTGTGGCATGTCTACGATTTAGTTTTTGGCCTATGGCTGACGAAGACAAGGTAGTCAACTTATGACTGAGATACATTATCACCTGTCTTGCATCTGCGATATCCCTCACTCTGCTTTTCGAGAAAATCACATCGGGATTGAGTTTATAGAACTCTGCCGTAGCCTCGACAATCATATCGAAATTGATTGCTTTTCTCTCAATTTTCTTAATCGAGTGCTTCATCACCTCCTGGGCAAGAGCAAGATCAATCGGAGCATTGAGAGTGATCGACCGGGTAAGAATTCCCATCACTATACCCTCAAGCTCTCTGACGGATCCAGTAGACTGCTCAGCTATCAGTTCAATTACCTCTTCGGGAATCCTGAGGCCGTTTTTTGCCGCTTTGAAGGTAAGGATTTTCTTCTTTAATGCAAAGTCGGGTTTTGATAACTTTTCAGTAATACCCCATTTGAAGCGGTCGATCAGGCGGTCTTCTATCCCATCCAATTCCATCGGCGGACGGTCGCAAGTAAACACAAGCGTTTTGCCGTTTTGATGAAGATGGTTGAAGATGGGGAACAACACGTTTGCCGTGCCATCCTTATGGCTCAATTCCTGTAAATCATCAATCAACAGCACATCCATCTGCTGGAACCAGTTGACAAAACTCGGGATAGTCTTATGGATAGTTGCGCTGGCCATAAGATTTTGGAATTGACGCAATGGCACAAACAAAACCTTTGCATTCGGTTTCCTCTCTTTAACCCTTATGCCAATAGCCTGGATAAGATGAGTCTTACCTACACCTACCTCTCCATAAAGGAAAAACGGATTAAAATCGTTTTTCCCGGGATTATTAGCAATATATTCGGCTATGGTGAATGGAAGGCGATTGCTCTCACCTACCATATAATTCTCAAAAGTCAGGCTCTCATTGAGCTGAGGATCAAAGTCAGGCGTTGATGAATTGTCAGGCTGTCCCATTGGAGATGGAGCCTGCATCGAACGTACAAATTTATTTTTTATCGCATGACTTTGCTGAGAACTACTGAGTTTGACATTTGATGATGAATCGTTTCCGATTACGTTTACTTCATATTCGAGACGAACATTCTCCCCGAACACCTTTCTTAAGGTAGTCGAGAGAATATGGTAGAATTCATCCTCATATTTTTCACAATAAAATGTGGAAGGAGGCATGAGTGTGAGCACATTGTCAACATAACTTTTCGGCTGGGTAGGATAAAACCAGGTACGTGTCCGTGCCTCCCCGATATTGTCGCGGATAATCTCAAGGCATTTCGCCCATTTATGTTGAAGTTCTCCTTTCATAACCATTTTGTGCAAACTCGACTGCAAAATAACATCAAAAAAAGCAGAAAAAAAATAGTTTCGGCTCTTGCATTTTACGATTTTTTTTAAATGTCTTAATTACAATAAAATATTTTTTGAAAAAAAGACTCCGACGTACAAATATTTACGCCGGAGTCCAAATTCTGTAGTATTTTGCCTTTAAAGCAACTTGATACTTATATATCTCTTTGGATTTTTCTGGATATCGATAATGAGTGAATCGATATTGGAAGTCAGACTATTGATCCTGTTGTAAAGTTCAGGATCACTCATCAGCAAGCCGAGAGTTGAATTCTTATCATTGAGCTGGTTAGAAAACTTTACCAAGTTCTCTGTCGTAGCATTCACATTGTCCATTGTGGTTGTCAAAGGCAATTTGCTCAACTGTGCGGAGAGTTCGGCAAGATCTTTGGTCATAGTGTTAAGGTTGGCGGCCGCTTGCGAAGCATTGTTCATAATCGTCGGCACCTGACGACTCATCACCGTATTAAGACCTGAAGAGGCACTATTGATATTGGCAGTGATTCCATCCAAAGCCTGGATAGATTTTTTCAAAGCAGGGTCTGAAATGAGAAGATTGAGTGAATTAAGAAGACTATCTACTTTCGGTAAGACACCTTGAACTGAAGGCAGCAGTTTATCTGAAAGTTCTGCCATCATGTCAGGTTTGGCTTCAGTTGAAATATGTTCGCCGACCTCAAGCATTTTTTTACTTGAACCCATCTTAATCTCGACAGAAGCACCGTTTAGCAAAGATGAGCCAATTACAGCCTTGGAATCTTCCGGAATTCTGAGTGATTTGTTGAGTGCAAGCAAAACCTCGATCTTACCTGGCTGCTGATAGTTGAAATTAATCTCTCTAACCTGACCCACTTTGTAACCGTCAATAGTGACTGGTGCAGAAACTTCAAGGCCGGAGACATTTGTGTAATCTGCAACGTAGAAATTCGCCGGCTTGAAGATGTTGATTCCCTTCAGATAATCAATACCGATGAAGAGGATCAGAATCGCCACAATAACTGAAATACCGATTGTGAATTCCTTTTTAAATAGTTTTTTCATAATATGGAATCAATTTTTTGAAGTAGTCATCATTTTTTTGCTTGTCACGACGAATGCATCAGGAATCTTCGCTTTCACTTCGAGAAGCATATTGTTGATCTCAGCTTCACTGGTCGTTTCCCCGTAATAATACTTATACAGATCATTCTCCTTATAAGTGGTGATCGGACGCAGACCCTGGAATCGTGGATTATTCTGTTTCAAGAGATCTGCTGAAGCAAGAATCTGGATCTTATATACAGTAACAAATTTCTCCACCTTTGCGTTGTGGGAATTCGCCGGCCTTTCCTTCTTTTTTTGGTTCTCTTTCTCTTTATTCTTGTTCTTTTTATCTTTCTGCGCCTTTTCTTTCTTTCCTTTATCTTTTGATTTAGGATCTACCGCATGGTTTTCATCTTGCTGAACTATAGATTCGGTTTCCGCCACAACAGCCACAGTTTCACCGACCCTGTCCATGGAGGAATGTAATGGAATTTCTGCCGTCTCAACACTCCTTGTTGCAGAAGCTTCACGCGCTGCATCCGAACGTCTGCGCCGCTTTGCTCCGGCAAATTTGGATGCTATCGAGGCGGGACCTTTCTCTTCCTTTTTAACATTGCTTTTGGCCGACAGTTTAACTTTATTACCTTCAGCCTCTGCTTTTAATGTCTCCTGTTCTATATAACGCTCTTCGGAGGCCGACTTCACTGCATCTGCCATAGAGCGTGTCATGTCGGCATTTCCTTGCATCTTTTCCCAATCCGAATAATAGGTTTCAATCGCTTTGTAAATCGCCTCTGCCAATTCCTTCTGGCCTTTTTCAGAAGAAAGATATTTGGCCGACTGAGGATTGCATATGAAATCAAGCTCTACAAGAACCGAAGGCATAGATGTAGCCCATAACACCCAGAAACCTGCCTGATGTACACCACGGTTGACCCGTCCGGCTTTCGTCATCTGTTTCTGAGCCATTTCGGCAAATTTTATGCTCTTCGTGAGATTCTTTTTCTGAGCCATTTCGAATATAATGTATGATTCATCTTTAGAGGGATCGAAACCACTATATTTCTGTTCGAAATTACTTTCAAGCTCTATTACGGAGTTCTCACGCCTTGCCACGGCCATATTGTTGTCATTCTTGTGCAAACCCAATGCATAGACCGAACTTCCTGCAATATTTTTTCTATTCTTGTTTTTTTTGTCTACAGAATTGGTATGAATAGAAATGAAAAGATCTCCCTTTGCTTTGTTGGCTACATCGGCGCGTTGCTGCAGGGTCAGATACACGTCTTTATCTCTTGTCATCACAATCTTTGCATCCTTAAGTTTCTTTTTTATCAAGTTCTCAAGTTGCAAAGCCACACCAAGATTTATATCTTTTTCCTTAGTATTATTATCTACAGCCCCGAAATCCTTACCACCATGACCTGGGTCAACCACAAGCGTGAACTGCTTCTTGTTGACGCTTTTTGCCGCTGACTCAGGAACAAAGGCCATCGAAAATATCAGTACAAAAATATTTAAGAGAGATATTATTTTCATTTTCGTTACTCAAAAATTTACTTCTTTAATGGATTTAAATCTCCATTGCAGACTACAAAATTAACAAATTCTTGAAAAAGAACTGCAATTTGACATTATAAAATCTTCATAGCGATCGCAGCCGCGGCTTCGGCATCTGCCAACGCATGATGATGTTGGGTGAGATCATACCCACATCTCTTGGCTACGGTAGGCAATTTGTGATTGGGGAGAGAACGACCAAACACCCTTCGCGAAGCAGTGCATGTGCAATAAAATTTGTAATTAGGATATGTCATTTCGAATCTTTTGTGTGCCGCCCTTAAGCAACCTTCATCAAATCTACTGAAATGTGCCACAAGAGGCAAGCCTTCAATATGAGGGACTATCTCTGCCCATACTTCTGGAAAGGTATCCTCATTTTCCGTATCATCTTTGGTTATGCCATGCACCATCACATTGCCGGGAGAATAATAATTAGGAACCGGATGTATCAATTTATATATCTTCTCCGCTACTTTTCCATTTTTTACAATGACCACTCCGACACTGCATACACTGCAGGGATTGCCGTTGGCTGTCTCAAAATCTATTGCTGCAAAATTCAACATTTATTTTTCCTCTTTTCTTTATCTACGGTTTTTATTAAGTTTTATTTTGGACATTCAGTTGATTTACACAATCAATATCATTAATTTTGTGTTCTTGATATATGTAAAGAAGCATCAATAATTAATTAATATAAGATACGAGTTTGATATTATCAAGATTTGAACTCTCTAAGAAAGAATTATGGGACTCCATAATGACTGATGGGAAAGTCGGTAGATTGTAATGTCAAGCCGTAGATATGTTTATACAAATTATTGATTCTAACTTAAGTTGGCTTGAATGCCGGATACCATCATATTTTGAACAATGACAACAATACCTTCCATAAACAATGATTTTTTCGACTTTATCAATAAGCATAAAGCCGATGATGTGTCTTCTTTAATCTTAAAACATAGAAATAAAGAAACGGATATTGACATTGAATTTGCTGCGGTTCAGATAAAAGGCAGACAGAAGAACTCAAAAAAATTAAAAAGATTTGTTGATTACGACCGTTTCATAATCCCCACTCTTCTATCGGCCGAACAATCAAGCCATCAAGCCGTGGCTTCGTATCATGCCTCATTGCTATCGCACAGCACCACACTTCTCGACATGACAGCCGGTTTAGGAATAGATGTGATGACCATGAGCGAGAAATGCAGTGACGTGACTGCTATTGAAATTGATCCTCTTAAGGCAGCTTTTCTCACGTATAATTTCAGATTACTTGGAATATCAAATGTAAGCGTAATTAATACCGATTCTGTAGAATGGGTGAAGAACATTGATAAGATATTCGATTGTATATTTATTGATCCGGCCCGTAGAGGTGAAGACAACAAACGGACTTACAATTTCCATGATTGCGCACCCGATATAATTTCAATCCAACCTCTCCTTATACAGAAATGTCATCGATTGTTCATCAAAGCCTCTCCCCTGCTTGATATAACCCAGACTTTACACGAAATCTCAAATGTGAGCGCCATAAGGGCAATCTGTGTGGAAGGTGAATGTAAAGAAATTTTGATTGAATCGGTTACACGAAAAGCTGATGCAGTAGATCTCCAGGATGATCCTCCTATTTTGAAAGAGGCAATAGATCTTGATAATAATGGAAAGATTATTTCGATATTCTCTTACATAGATTCGGGAGTTGAATCAATTTCGGATTACTGTGAAGAAAGCGATATTAAAACCGGTCATTATCTTTATGAACCTAATGCAGCGGTAATGAAACTATCTCCTTGGAAAGAACTAAATCTGAAATATAAGGACTTGAAGAAAATTGCTCCATCCTCCCATCTATTCATATCTGATAAACTATATGATGACTTTCCCGGTAGGAAATTAAGAATAGAAAAGTTAATTGAAAAAAAAGACCGGAAAAACCTCAAGGGGCTTCCGGTCAATGTTGCGGTAAGAAATTATCCGATGTCTGCTGAAGATCTCAGAAAACAGCTCGGGGTAAAGGAAGGAAGGAATCACTTCATATATGGAACGCGTCTGAAGAAACCTGTCCTTATACTTGCCGATAAAATTTAGAATCTAAATCCTGCTGAAAGCACAACCTGATTGTTGTTGAGCGAGAGCGACGACTGTGGCGAAGGAATCGTTCGACCAGTATTTTCGTCATAGTCTGGCGTGAAAGCATGGTAAGTTGAGTTCATGTTTTTGTACACATACGCCAGATCTACATAAAAACGCTGGTATCTGTAGCCTAAGCCGCAAGTTATATAGTTCGTATGATTGTCAACGCGATAGTTGGGCAATGTTCCCGATGTATAAATTATCGCATCATTGTTTCTTACGCTCTCTTTCATCGGAGAAGAAACGTAGCTATAACCTGCTCTCACGCTGAAAGCTGGAGTGATTCTATACTCTGCACCTACGCGAATTGTGTTGGTAGACTGATAGTAGGATTTGATATCTGCATTGGTGTAATAATAGTAGTCGTTAGATTCAAATCCTTTGGGTTTTGGTGAATCAGAAGCTGTAGCTCTTGTGGCTGAATACCATGGGGAGTTCCAACCCCAGTCATTGTAGCCCCAATCGTCATAATCCCAGTTGCCACCAATTCCATAACTTCCCGGCTCAGAGAATTTCATCTTATTATAGGGAGTCCATTCGTAATCGAGAGAAAGAATGAAATTATTGCCGATTACGCCGGCTATACTTCCTATTACCTTCCAGGGAGTGCGGAAACACATATCGTTATATCCGTATTGGCCATTATTAGTAATGGCAGTTCCCTGCGTGCCGTTGCCGTATTGATAACCTACCTCACCACCAAATGTCTCGGTAAGATTAAACCATGTTGGAGTATGGAAGGCAAGACCGATACGAAGTTCCTGAATAGGTTTGAGAATAAGACCGAGTTGATAATTGAAACCCGAACCATTAATATTATAATAGTTTCTCAAGCGCCAATTGGCATCCATTGTGGAGACCACGTTCTCATTATCGGGAACATACGCATTTTGAAGGTTTTCTCCCCACATAGAGGAAAGAGTATAGTTGAGGTTGATGATGTCAAAATTCATACCCCAGTACACCACGTTGGCGATATTGCCACCGATAGCAATATTATACTCATCAAGCGATCCTTTCTCCTTCACATTGAACAGACCTGAACCATTCGTGCCGTTGCCCCATTGGCCATACCAGCTTGTATCGGTACCCTCTCCTGAAGGAGTGGTAAGATAGCTGTCATAACCGAGAATCGAGATCCAGGGCGATTGATATGCTTGTGCAGGAGGGTTGTATGGATCATAGACAATAGTATTGTTTGATCCGTATTCCGTAGCTACATCTCCTACCGTAAGATTATTCGAATTGCTGACTCCCGCAATATAATTGCTCAACGAGGTATTGAGATCCGGTATTGAGCCCGCATATTGGCGATTGAAAGAGGCTCCCTTGTTATAAGTAAACCCAATGTTTATATTTGGGAACGTCAGACTCGGAAGTCTCATGGTGAAGACAGCTCCTATATTATTAAGGAGAAACTTTGTCTGGTCCGTACCATAAGAGAATCCTTGGGATTTAGAGGTTGAACTCTGGCAATCCAGATCAACTGTGAAACCGATATCATTACTGCGGTATACACCAATACCGGCAGGATTCTGCGACAAAGTTGACAGGTCACCGCCCAAAGCACCGAATGCACCACCCATCGACATGAAACGGGCTGTGCCTTTCATGTCAGGCTGGGCAATACGGTAACCGTCTATTGCGCTCTGGCCCATTGCTGTCCCGCTTGCTGCTATAGACAGCGACATTATTAACAGAGATCTTTTCATATTGTGTTGCTATTTTATCTGTGTCTTCCGCCACCGCCACCACTTCTTGTGCCACCGGTGCTACGTGAACCACCGAAACTTCCACCTCTGTTTGACGATCCACTCCTTCCGGTATTGAAACTACGGTTAGAGTTTACAGAGTTATTCGAGTTGCTATTGTAATTATAATTATTTCTGTTTGAATTAGTGTTGGTGGTCACTCGGTTGGAGTTATGACTCGAACCTGAACTGACTGTACCGGGACGGCGGTTGTTATTGGTGCTTGAATTTGAAGCTCCCGAAACTGTTCCGGCAGGAACTCTGTGTCCACCATTTACATATTCCCAATGACCATTATTGTTGACAACACCTGTATGCCCACCGGGACGCGAGTTACTCATGCCTGAAGAAGGAACCGTGGCAACATTGCCCCCACTCACACCGGGACGATGGTTATTCACTGAATAGGAACCACCGCTAGAAGAGCCGGGACGTAATCCGTTGTTTCCGGAAGGAACTCTATGTGCAAGACCTGAATTTCCACCTGTCACGCCCGGACGATGATTGCCAGACCATCCCGGATTAGGCGCAACTGGTCGGTTGCCATTGGGTCGCCAGTTAGCCATCGGAGGAAGACCGCCCCAGCCGGGACCGTAACCCCAACCGGGACCCCAGCTCCATGAAGGTCCCCAACCCGGACCATAGCCCCAGCCCCAAGATGGACCCCAAGCCCATGAAGGACCCCAGCCCCAACCATATCCCCAGTTCCAAGCATACCAAGGATCGTAGAAAGATATATTCCATCCCCAACTACCTATATTCCAACCCCAACGGTTGTAATAAGGCCAACCATAGGAATAATATGGCGTGAAGATTGGCAGACCGTTATCATTGATTACAATCTCAACGTTACCATAGGCATTGGCAAGAACATCTCCCAATAGATCTGCATTGTCAACCACAATAGTAGGATTGTAATATTTCTGTATCTGTTGAGTATAGACGAAATCCTCGCCATTTTCCACTCCACGTCCGATGGTGTCGATAGCTGTAACGTAATATTGATTCCTACGGTTATAGGTATCAACATCCATTTCAGCCATATTGGCGATATAATTAGACTGCTTCTTTTGCTTTTTGACAGCAGTAGTAGTCTTATTCTTGTCAGGATTATAGTAGATGTCATCTTCAAAATAGCTCTGGGCAAATGCTACAGAGCTTGTCATGAGAAGAAGACCGGTTAGATAAAGCTGATGTTTCATAGTTGCATCTTTTTAAATGAGGAGAATACTTGAAGATTCTTACTTATCTGACACTTAAACGTCAAAAAGGTTTAATTCTTATTTAATTATTCACTGAAATCACGACTTTGCGACATTTTTGACCCATTATTCAGAATTTAAGGTAGAAATCCTTGCAAAGAGTTATGTATTCTGGCGTTGGTTGCCCTTGAGCATTGAACAGAATAAGGTGATTCAACTCCGGCTCTATTTCTTCACCATTATATTCGTCAGGATTCGACATCACTTTGAACTCCATCATTACCCTTTTTACCACCGAAGAAATATTATCACGCACGAAGCAAATTCTTTCAGCAATGAGATCGTGTTCAACACCAACGGCCTTTAAAGTCTGAGTCAAATCTGATGGTGCAATCAAAGCAATTTTCCCACCGGACGACAACAATTTCTTACCTTCAGTCAGAAGAATCCGTGGAGAGAGAGAACCCTGATGCCGCGATATTTCCCTTCTGCTTAAAGGGTTGTTAACGCCGGAATCGAAAAAAGGAGGGTTGCTTACAATAAGGTCGTATGGTCCGGTCTCTTTATCAAGCAAAAGATCGGCAAACGATCTCTCCTCAACTACTATCCTGTCATTCCAAGCTGATGCACTTACATTACCCTTGGCTTCTTCAACAGATGGGCTATCAATATCTATAGCGGTAATTAATGCTTCTGGTGCACGTTGGGCAATCATTAAAGCTATCAGGCCACATCCGCAACCGACATCAAGCACCCGTCGACCCGTACAAGTCGCCCACGCTCCGATCAATACTCCGTCAACGCCCACTTTCATAGCGCTTTGAAGATGACTGACCGAAAATTGCTTGAATCTGAAAATGCGCTCTTTCATGCTGCTTACCTTGATAAATGAATAAAGAGAAGATTGTCAACTCAATCTTATGACCTTCATCTTGCGCAAAGATAAATATAATGAATGGAAAATCATAAATGAATTAAAGAAAAAATACCTAACTTTGCACTATGCAAGTAAAAGATAATTTATTTATGGAGTCACAACACGCCGATATCCATGTCGGTGGATCAATCATAGCTGAGTTTCCAACAGATGAAGATACAGGAAAACTCAAATTAGGGAAAGAGATACCGGTTCTGCCCCTTCGCAATCATATAGCATATCCGGGATTGCCGATGCCTATGCCTATAACAGAAGAATCGGATCTCAAGATTGTAGAAGACGCCTACAATAAACATTCCCTTCTTTTAGCCGTGCCGGTTAAAGCCGGAATTGAGAAACCTGAGCGGTTGAAAGATTTTCATTCCCACGGAACGGTATGTAAGGTTGGCAAGATCATAAAGATGCCTGATATGGAATCGGTAGTTTTTCTCATGCCGGGTCCGAGAGTTCGCATAAAGAAAATAGTATCAAAAAATCCTCTCACAGCTGAGATCACCGTGAGTCAGGCGATAGAGCCGGACGATAGCTATGAATCGCAATGCATGGTCAATAATGTCAAGAACTTATATGATAAACTTCTGGCATATTTACCTGATAATGAAAAACAACGCTTCACCATTGAAATGGATGATTTCTCAGAGCAATTGGTGCCGGGGTTGTATTATATGATTGCCAATTCTCCACTTTCTCATGACGAGAAAGCTGCCTTGCTTGGTGCAAAGAACTTCAGGATTCTGCTTGAGGATTTTTTGAGTCGACTTGATCTCGGTCTGCAAAAGATAGAGATTCAGGCTAACATCCAAAGGAGGACACATCAGGAACTGAACGACCAGCAGCGCAACCACTTCTTGCAGCAGCAACTGCGCAACATTAAGGAAGAACTGGGTGATCATGAGGATTCTGATATCAAGGAACTGCAAGACAGGGCAAAGAAGATGCCTTGGAGTAAAGATGTGAAAACTCATTTTGATAAGGAACTGAAGAAACTCGAACGTTTCAATTCCTCAAATCCGGAATACTCAACCCAATATTCCTATCTCGACACCCTTCTATCCCTTCCTTGGGACAAATATACTAACGATAACTTTACACTTCCAAAGGTTGAAAAGATTCTGAATCGTGATCACTTCGGGCTCGATGAGGTAAAGGAACGAATTATAGAACACATGGCTGTGCTTAAACTCAGAAATGACATGAAGGCGCCGATCATTTGTCTATATGGTCCTCCCGGAGTGGGCAAGACATCACTCGGAAAATCTATTGCAGATGCCCTGGGAAGAAAATATGCTCGTGTCTCGCTCGGTGGCCTTCACGATGAAGCTGAAATAAGAGGTCACAGGAGAACCTATATCGGAGCTATGCCCGGGAGAATCATTTCAGCTTTGCAGAAATGCGGTTCCGGTAATCCGGTCTTTGTGCTTGATGAGATAGACAAAGTGGGTAAGGATTTCAAGGGGGATCCCTCCACTGCCCTATTGGAAGTTTTGGATCCTGAACAGAATTCAAAATTTCACGATAATTATCTTGATATTGACTATGACCTCTCCAAAATTCTATTCTTTGCCACAGCCAACAGCCTATCCGAGATTTCAGGGCCCTTGCTCGACAGAATGGAGATAATTGAGATTGGGGGTTACATTCCTGAGGAAAAGGTTGAGATTGCAGCACGTCATCTCGTACCGAAGATTCTTGAAGAACATGGCCTGACTAAAGATGACCTCACATTCACACGTCAGGCTCTCCACTACATCGTTGATCATTACACGAGGGAATCGGGTGTTCGTCAGTTGGAAAAGAAAATTGCTAAAGTAATCCGTAAAATTGCAAGAATCAAGGCTTCGGAGGGAGAGGTGCCCGAAACTATCAATCTTAAGGAGGTGAAAAGTTTTCTTGGAAAAGAGGAAGTTAATCCTGAGATGTATGACAACAACAGATTTGCCGGTGTAGTTACAGGATTGGCATGGACGCAGGTTGGTGGTGAAATTCTTTATATCGAAACTTCCTTATCACCCGGCAACGGTGAAAAACTCACTTTGACCGGTAATTTGGGAGACGTAATGAAGGAATCAGCGGCCATAGCGTTGCAATATCTGAAGGCACATTCAGAAAAATTGGGTATACCTTCTGAAATGTTTACAAAAAAGAATATCCATATCCATGTGCCGGAAGGAGCTATTCCAAAAGATGGCCCCTCAGCCGGTATAACCATGGCCACATCTATAGCGTCAGCCATGACCGGTAGAAAAGTAAGAGATAAAATAGCCATGACGGGTGAGATTACTCTAAGAGGAAAAGTGCTTCCAGTCGGTGGTATCAAAGAAAAAATACTTGCGGCAAAAAGAGCTGGAATAACAGATATCATTCTCTCGAAGGAAAACGAAAAGGATATCGATGAGATCAAAAAGAAATATCTTTCAGGTTTGAAATTCCATTATGTGGAGACCGTAGAAGATGTGCTTTCATTTGCATTGCTACAGGAACTCGCTGAAGACAGGTTCAATTAAATCAAATTGATTGAACACGTTCATTCGTCCGGATTAATATTGAAAAAGAAGGGAGCCTCAAAACCGCGTTAATACTTGATTGCAGTTTAGAGGCTCTCTTCTTTTGATTCTTTACAGGATAATTCTAAATAGGTATTACCTCAATTAGTTTTCGTGATGATGGTGGAGTTGATTAACCAACTTATTGGCCATTTTTACGGCTAAGGTTATATGTGAACATATATGATCCTTACCGATCAGTTTGTCAATGCCTGCATGCTCCAGCACAGTCTTGACATTAGGATTAACTCCGGAAAGCACTACATGAATATTGTCTTCCTGCGATGATTTAATAAGGATCTCCAGGTTGTGTACGGCCGTTGCATCAATGAATGGCACTTTTCTCATTCTAATGATTCTGACAAGGGGCTTTTCACCCATGGTGCTTCGCATCAACTCATCAAACTTAGTGGCAACACCAAAGAAGAATGGACCGTCAATTTCATAAATCTGGACTCCCTTAGCCACATCGATCACTTCATGAGTTGTGGATTCTGAACCCTCCGCCACATCGAGTTGCTCACTGTAAACCTTGATCTGAGTGTTTTCGGTGACACGGCGCAGGAACAGAATAATTGCAAGCAGAAGGCCGATTTCAATTGCTATTGTAAGATCGAAGATAACTGTGAGAACAAATGTCAATACCAACACTGCTATATCTCCTTTTGGATTCTTGAGGATTCCCCTCACGGTTCTCCATCCACTCATATTATAGCTCACCATTATCAGCACAGCAGCCAGACAGGCCATCGGGACCAGATTAATGAGCGGCATCAGGAAAAGGTAAATCAGAAGAAGCACTACGGAATGGATGATACCTGCTACAGGAGTACGTCCACCGTTTGTGATATTGGTCATCGTACGGGCAATGGCGCCTGTCACCGGTATACCGCCAAAGAAAGGAACTACAATATTGGCTATACCTTGGCCCACAAGTTCAGTGTTTGAACGAGTGTGTGATCCCGTTACGCCATCTGCTACCGTAGCCGAAAGCAACGACTCGATTGCACCGAGAATGGCAATGGTAAATGCCGACGGAAGCAAAAGATTGATCGTATCCATCGAGAGGGTGAAACTCTTGGGCAACGGAAGATCCGTAGCCATATTACCGAATCGGTCACCGATTGTTGTAACGTGATATTCCGGGTAATATGTATTGATAAGCCATACTGCAAAGGTAACCACAATGATAGAAATCAGGGCTCCTGGCATCTTTTTAGAAATCAGAGGAATAATAATAAGAATAAGGAGTGAGATTATTCCGATTCCGGTAGTGACCGGATCAATCTGAGAAAGATTGGTCAGATAGATGCCCCATTTAGGAAGAAAAGCTGCCGGAAGATCTTTCAGACCCATTCCGAAGAAATCATTCATCTGCGTTGAGAAGATCGTGACAGCGATACCTGCCGTGAAACCGACCACAATAGGATACGGAATGAATTTGATTACAGTTCCAAGATGGAAAAACCCTAAGAATACCAGAATCAATCCTGCCATGAAGGTAGCAATCGCCAACCCTTCAAGACCGAAGTTCTCAATAATTCCGTAGATTATTATGATAAATGCACCTGTTGGTCCGCCTATCTGCACTGAGCATCCTCCTAATGCTGAGACAAGGAAACCTCCGATAATTGCTGTGATAAGACCGATTGCCGGACTAACTCCGCTTGCTATAGCAAATGCCACCGCCAATGGCAAAGCTACAATTCCCACTACAATACCCGCAATCAAATCGGATTTAAATTTTGATAAGGAGTAATCCTTCAACGCCGAAAACAGTTTCGGCCTAAAATCGATTGGGCCCGAAAGGTTCATAAAGTTTTAAGAAAATAAAATCGAATACCAAACAATCCCTCTTCAATTGAAATTCGGATTATAGATATTAGTAAATACTTTGAAAATCTTCTGCAAAATTACAAAATATATGTTAAACAACATAATTATTCAACCACTTCTTATCATAAACGCTGAATAACGGGCAAAAAAAATTGATTGTCATCCCGACAACCAATCTTCTGTTAACCTTAAAATCTAATACCATGAAAAACTCACTGCAAAATTAATAATTTATTTTTAAACATTGCTATAAAACATATAAAATATTTTATTTTTAACATAGATTTAACTTTTAGTGAGTTTAAAAGCTGGAATTTTAGATTTGTTAACATGAAGATTGGGTAATATTAAAAGAGAAATCTATGAGATAGAATGTCAGCTCAATAATCATCTTTCAATTGCACGAATGATCCAATTGTAAGAATGATTCAAGCCGGGTGATAACATTGTATGAAACTACCGGCATATTGATTTTGTAGGAGTATTCAATAAACACTTAAGTTCATATTATTATATATAATAGGTTAAATATGTCTGCAAAGGTAATCAGTCTCGCATGAATCAGATTATTCTTAACCATCTAACTTATTACAACTAAAAATTCTTTAATATATTGAATTATAAGAATTTATATTGAATAATAAACGAATAGATGTTTTTCAAAAGGGCGAAAAAAATTGATTGTCATCCCGACAACCAATCTTCCGTTAACCTTAAAATCTAATACCATGAAAAACTCATTGCAAAATTAATAATTTATTTACAACTGGACAAAAATCCGCAATAAAAATCCTGAAATTTAATATTATTTAACACAAATTTAAAATTGACGCAGCTATTCGACGTTAGAATTCTGAAAAAGAGGCTATTTGGAATTTCCTTGAAGTTGCTTATAGAAATTTCTTGAAAAAGTTGTTTGAAAGAATTTCTTTAATAAGTTGGTTGAATGAATTTCCTTGTATATAGAATGGAAGAATTGTAGGGACGCTATACAATGCTGTTTACTTAAGACCGAAAAATATAAAAGCGGACA
>CAZUNU010000039.1:0-18743 GCA_964622105.1 uncultured Sangeribacter sp.
CAAACTTCATAGAATTAAAAATAAACTCATCTCAAAATCGAAATAATATGAACTTGGACGAACTCAAAAAAAGTATGTCGACCCTCGACGATGTTCTTGCACAGAAAAGCGATGATTCAATCGACTTCAATACCGAGACTTGCAATACAGCGCAGAAAAAAATAATGAAACAATTTCGTCAAGGGGCGCTATCCTGTATTATTCTTGCCATAGTGTTCCTTGTGGCCTGGGACGCTGGGTTAGGTAATGACGCTTTCCCCCTTGCATATAAACTATTTCTCGGGATATTTTTGACAGTTGCGACCATATGGTATGGTTTTCTCTATTTCAAGACCAAGAAAATTAACATCGCTCTTGCTACACCGATGCAGACGATGAAGCAAGTGGCCTCCTTACGATTCTACACCCTCACCGGTGAAATAGTGTTGGGTATGGCTATGGCGGTATTCTTTACCTTGTTTCTCTCCAACCTTTGGGTTGTCGGGCGATACCGCTTTTGGATTGTCATAGCTGCCACAGTAATATTTCTGGTTCTTTTAGTTACTGTTTTTCTGCCCAAGACAATCCGTAACTTTAAAAATCTTACTGCTATGGAATGAATAACCAAAATACTCTGGCGCTCTGGTCTATTAGGATGAGAGCGTCGTTTTTAATAAATATCGAGTTCTAAAACAATTCTTTCCTTCAAATCAGCATGTTTTGCTCCGCAGGTGTACTTATTCCACGTAATCCGTAAATATCTCAGGTAAAAACTTTTTGTTCAAAGTGCTGACCTACGCATAGGAGAAACAAATATCAGTATCCGGTTTTGGATTTTTACGGATTCTTTCCCAGTGTTGGATCATCGTTTAACATCCAACACTCATGAAACTATACATTAAATTTATCATTACGATCAATATTGGTATATTACACTATAGGCATCAGAATTTATAGGAACTGAAATTATCAATCTCCGAACAGGAAACCGTGGCGGTTAATTTGATATTCGCATCATTGTAAAATACACAATACACTTGAATAAATCCTATGAAAGAGCTAAAGAATTACCATCTTGGAATTTCAGAGAATCCCAATTTCATTCTATTATTTAGGGTAGGATTATTTGCTTTTGTTTATCTTTTCCTCTACCAAGCGAATGCGTGCTTGAAGTTCCTGCGTAGAAGGCAATAGATCTGTTTCATCAATTGTATTAACATTGTCATATGAAGCTACTCCCATCGGTGTATGCACGCCTCGGAATGCCCAACGCACCTCAGTTTCATCCTTGTCACTACAAATCAGCAATCCGATCGTTGGATTATCGTCAGGACCTTTTAATAATTCATCTACTGCACTTATATAATAATTGAGTTTCCCTGCAAATTCAGGTTCGAAAGGCCTTACTTTGAGTTCGACAACTACATATGCTTTCAATTTGATATGGTAGAACAACATATCAATACGCCGGCTTCGACCATTAACGATAAACTCTTTCTGTCGACCGACAAAAGCAAATCCGGTTCCAAGTTCGAGAAGAAAACGGGTTATATTTTGTTCCAACGCCTCTTCAATTTGTTCCTCCTTGTAGTCTAAGGGGACAGTGACAAAACCAAAATCGTAGTTGTCCTTTGTGATCTCCTGCGCCAACCGACTTTGAACTTCCGGTAGGTAGTCCGGAAAATTACTGATAGCATTGCCACGTGTTTTATATAAATCACCTTTCAGTGAATTATCTAAAGTCTGTCGACTCCAACCGTTCAATATACACTCTTTCAAATAGAAAACAGCCTCATCAACAGACTTACATTTAGTTATGATGTTAACCTGATGACGCCAGGGAACAAGCCCCAGGATAAGGGAAAGTCAGAATCTATTTCTGCACCAACTTGGTGCAGTTTTATAACTCTTTGAATGTTTGAATGTTGTAATTCTGTACCAACCTGGTGCAGAATATAGGATGCATCTGAAGAAGAAAAGAATTGATACCATTTCTTCATATTCCAAAGGTTACGACAACCAAATCCTTTGTCAAAAGGGAAGGCCTCCTGCAAGTCAAAACTTAGCTGTTCCACAACTCCGGCACCCCATGTTTCCTCTGCCTTACGTATTACAAGGTCACGTCCAATGCTCCAGTTGAATGCCAGCTTTTCCACATTAACTTTGACCGCCGCTTTAATTTGGGCAGAATGATAGCGTCGCTTGATGTCAGAGAGCCAAGCGGCATAATCAGAATCAATTCTAAAATCTTTGACTCTGACAAGATGAGGTTGGTTGTTCATTATATCAGCCATGATATGCAAAATTAGTGCAAAATCCCGATACCTACAAATTAATAGAAATTGAAAAGCTCCTTAGGATACAAACAACCAAGATTACGCTCTATTTTTGACATCCACACTCCCAACACATCCATTGCAACACTTAATCCCAATAGCATAACGCAGTAGCTGGTCTTGGGCTCATACCATTAGTGGGTTTGAACTCTAACTTCACCTTTATTAGCTGTGGAATAATAATCTCATATGAACTGGTTATGCACCTTATCATAATTTTATAAGGAACTTGTAAATTATTAGGAAAACTCATGTATCCCTAGTATTTTTAATCAATGGTGTGAAAAACAAAGGATTCCCGAAGGTCGGTATCTATGGTGCACTCAATGTGATGAAATTTTTATGTAATCAACAAGTTTTTTTGCTTACTTTTGTCACAATAGGTGAAGTGGTGCGTTATTTGGGTAAAGCTGTCAGTATATGAATAAAAAATTTACTTTTTTAATGCCCTGGAGCGATGCATCAGGTTCGTTATTCCAAAGAAGTGGTATCATTAAGGCGATGCTGTTGAGTATGATTCTTCTGCCTAATATTGTATTTGGTCAAGAAACTTGTTCCATCTGTAAGGAAGCTGATTACTTTGTCGGGCGACCATATGAGGCCTTTGAGGCGGCTGCTTATTGCAGCTATTCAACTTTTCATCCTTCTGAATATCTTACCGATAATAATTGGGATATCCTTTGTGCTTTTATAGAACCTGGAGGGAAGGAAAAACTCGATTCTCTTGACATTTCATGGAATAAAAGTCAGTTGAGACTGCTTGAGGTAGGAGAACTGCTCACTTCCAATAACGGTATATATTCTACCACTATTCCAATTTTCGAGAAATCAGAAACCCGGAAAATACGGCAGGAATCTAAAGAATTTGCCGACAGTATATTTCCTATAATTGAACCGGAAATAAAACAATTAATTGCGGAATACAAAAATGCAGGTTACTCTAAACAGATTTTCAGTCTCATTTTCTCATATCTGCTCGACGGCTATATCTGGGGGGAGGATAAACTCCCGTCACCGGAAAGGTGTGGCGAACACGGTACTTGGTCGGGAGGTTTTTGGGCAATGTATGAACCCCGAAATCATGTGAAGATTGGAACAAACGGTTATGGGCCTTTGCACCATACATGGACAGATGATCTTAAATATTGGTTGGGTTCACGCCAACTTATTGCTTTTGCAAAGGAGGTAATGGCCAATACTGGAAAGCAGATTGAAAGTCAAGAATTGATAGAGAAGGTCAAAGGCTGGGGTCTTACGGATGAGAAGGGCAATGTTCTTGTCCCAATAATGATATCGGGATGCAGGGATAGGATAGATACGTTGTGTGATAGCATTGCTACAAAACTGAGTGTGGCTGTAAAGGCCTACTGTAAAACATGGAGTCGCTCACATAATATCACCTCTGAGGATTTAGCCCAAGTGATCTTCTACCATGAGGTTTTATGGGATCTTCTTGATATCCTTGAATCGCAAGGTTTAATATCAACACCGCCGATTCTTAAAGGTGAAAAAGTTGGCAATGCGCATTTCGGTGACATTTGTTTCATCGTTCTAAACGAAAATAACGATTAAGAGCCTTTGACGGTCATAGTGTTACGATGGTAACTCGGCCGATTTTTAAGTAAATAATTTAAAGAAATTTATGAAATGAAAAAGCCAATTACTCTTACATTGATGTGCTTCTCCGCATTATTTGCTGTAGCTCAAAATAATCTTGCGGTAAAGTATAACTCCTCTAACCGTGCAACAGATAGTGGCAACGTATATACTACCAAAATGGTTCTGATTGCCAATCCTCACAAGTCGTTATATTACAACGCCGAGAGTCTTTACTGCGATTCCTGCAACTCCACACCTGAAGGAAAGGCTAAGCTTCATGAAATGCAGATGAAGGCATGGACAGTCGTCCATCCGGATGGAACGGTCACACTTGACGGACGAAAACTCGGTCTTGTTCCAGAGAAAAATGTTTACCTATACGTATCAAAAAACAGAGACAAGGGGAATCTGGAGGTGTATGATTTTATGGCGAGAGAGCTTGTTCGCTATGATGAGCCGATTTCTGAGATGGAATGGACGATAGTTGAGGATTCAACAAAAAACATAAAGGGCTATGATTGCACAATGGCCATCACTGATTATCATGGTCGCACCTGGACCGCCTGGTTCACTCCTGACATTCCTTTGCAGGAGGGCCCGTGGAAACTGCGTGGGCTACCCGGTCTGATACTCAGTGCCGACGGAGGAGATGATTTCAATATTGAAGTGGAGGAGATAGGCTCCACCAGTAATGAAGTGCCTGACGTCTATTCTCAGAATGAATATGAGAAAGGTGAGCGTCGCAAAATACTCGCAAATCATGAGCACTATATCAATAATCTTGAAAGTATCCTTGCTGCACAAGGAATCAAGATAAATGGTGACGGTTCACAGGCCAATCTTCCTAAATACGACAGACAAAGAAAAGCTTGGGAAACGGATTACTGATCCGTTTCCCAGTACCAAGTAATGTGTGAAACTATTTTTAGAAATAGGAGTGATCAGGAGCGGGGGAGTGGGCGGCGGAAGAAGAGGAGCCACGCGAGGAGGATGACGAAAGCGTAGGCCGCGAAGATGAGCCAGGGCCATTCCCATTCTCCCATGAATAGGCGCATCGGTGCCGGGGCTCCGGGTAACTTCACCATCTCCCAGTGGCACCAACGGTTGACTATAGCTCCCGCGGCTATTGTGCCGAACGTAGCACCGATACCGTTGCTCATAAACATCATCAGACCTTGGGCGAAACCTTTCATGTTTTCCGGTGCCACTTGCTGAATGTAGAGATGTCCGGCTATTGTAATGAAGTTGAAAGCTATTCCATAGATTATCATGGAGCCAATGAGCAACCAAAGCCCATCGTCGGGATTGCCAGTGCCGAGCATCAGGAACCGCAGAGACCATGCCAGCAATCCGATGGCATATACCCATTTAATCCCATTGCGCTTCAGCGATATACCCACTAACAATATGCACACGGCTTCTGAGATCTGCGAAAGTGAGAAAAGCATAGTAGCATTGCCGGATGCAAGAGAGCCGGCATATTCTGCAATTCCGGAGAAATGGGTAATGAATGGAGTGGCGAAACCGTTGGAGATCTGAAGACATACGCCCGAAAAGATTACAAATAAAAGAAATACTGCAATTTCACGCTTACTGAACATCTGCTTGAGCGAAGCTGGGAGAGAGGTATGGGTGTTGCGTTCTTCCTGTTTATGAACTTTCTTTTCGAGATGAGGTAAAGTGAAAGAATATAAGGCCGTGAGAATTCCCATCACTCCACTACACAGCAATTGCATGGCATTATATTGAAATCTGAGTCTACCTGGATCAGTTTTGTCAGAGAAGGCAAAACCAAATAAACCATTGTCCCAATAAGCTGAGTTTACAAACCACATTGCCGCTACGAATCCTACAGTGCCCCATAGCCTGATGGAAGGAAAAGATGTCACTGGATTTTGGCCGTTTTGTGTCAGCAACCCGAATGTGGAAGTGTTGGCAAGAGCCATGGTTGGCATATAAAGGGCAAGGAAGAGGAGATATAGAGGATAAATCACCCGAAATTCCAGATGTGGATGCGTGATGCCGTAGCGCCACATTATGAGCATTACTATTGCTGCTGCAAAATGGCAGGTGCCGAGAAGGCTCTCGGGGCGTCCCGTACGGTCGGCGAGACGCCCGAAGAGCGATGGCGTAATGATAGAGACGAGTCCTATGGCTGCATAAAACCAAGCGATGTCACTTCCTATGCCTCCGGCCCCCAAGAATTGCCCGAAGCATGTGAGATAACAGCCCCATACGCTGAACTGTAGGAAATAAAGCAATGAGAGACGTGATTTCATATCATTACAAGGGTGACTTTTGTTTTATTTTTTTCAGTTACTTAGAATTTAAATTCCACACCGCCCATGATAGTTGTGCCCGGCATGGGGCAACC
Organism: uncultured Sangeribacter sp.; assembly: GCA_964622105.1. Taxonomy (GTDB): domain Bacteria; phylum Bacteroidota; class Bacteroidia; order Bacteroidales; family Muribaculaceae; genus Lepagella. The sequence goes on from CAZUNU010000039.1 coordinate 6,289, forward strand.
GTAGATTATCTCGTAACGGCTGTCGGTGATATTGTCTACTTTCACCGACAAAGTGACGGGCACTTTCGTGCCGAGCGTGTAAGCGGCGCGGAGATTAAGGAGAGTATAGTTTTCGGATGAACCGTCGGGGTTGCCGTTTTTCATGCTCCATATGCTCATCTCTTCAAGAGTGAAGCTAAAAGGACCGGGTGAGTAGGTCAGCTCCGCATTGAGTTTATTTTTCGGGGAGTAAAGATTATCCGAATCCGTATGGAGATAAGACCATGAGGCGCTTGCCGTGAGATTGCGTAGAATATTATAGGCTGCTTCGATCTCAAAACCTTTGTTCTTGAATTTACCGGTATTTACGTTTTTCGGGCGTCCATCAGTCATGACAGTCTGAATCATGTTGCGGCCATCGATATAGAAAAGGGCTGCTCCAAGCATCAGTCTGTAATCGAGGAGATGCTGACGATAGCTTATCTCATAGTTAAGCATGTATTCAGGCTTCAGATTCGGGTTTGCCGGTGGATAGAGGTAGAGTTCCCTGATATTTGGTGCACGGAAGCCTTTGCTGAAGGAGGCCTTGAATTGTGAATTTCTTCCAGGACGGATGATGAATCCTGCCTGAGGCACCCAAACATTCCCATAGGTGGAACCGTGTTGCAGTCGCACACCGGCATTAACATCAAAGATATTGTTGAAGAAACCTTGCTGCATCATTACGTAGCCTGCCACTTCATTCACGTGATGTGTAGCTTCTGAAGTGTGGATGGATTTATCCTCCTTGTTTGTGTTCCAGACATGACCACCCCAGTGTTGGAAGTCGATTCCGGCCGATAGTGTATTGTCGGCCCAGAGGTAGAGAGATTCATACGCCGTGAAGCCCATGTTGTAGTCTGTGGAATGGAAGAGATAATCGCGTGGTGTCTGCCCCGGAGCATTACCATCGTCCACAATATTACGTCCCCAGTTTATATAACCCTGAATGCCACCATCTGCAGCATCATACTGGTTCTTCACGTATAGCCCACCGGTGCCACGCACAACATCTGTCCACATGTTTTCGAGTGGATCCTGAATCGTGCCGGGATTATTTGCCTTTGTCTGCGTCATGTCGAGCATTCCGGCCAAACTCCAATGATTGGAAGCTGCATACTTGAGCTGCATGAATTCGTTGGCCAGCCAGAATTCGCTTCCCGCACGATTGCCGTTGCTTCGGTCGAGTTGTCCGGAAAGAGTGGCAGAGAATTTACCTTTTCTATATCCTGACGAAAGAGCGAATTTTTGTGTGGAGAAAGAGCCGAAAAGTGCACGGGCTCTTCCAGTGAGACCCTCTTCTTTTTGAGTATGGGTGACGAGATTTATCGAGCCACCCATAGCATTGGATCCATACAACAGAGATGACGGACCCTTCACAACCTCAACTTTCTCAATGCCATTGGCTACATACGTATCGGCCAGAGAATGACCGAATACACCGGCCCATTGAGGCTGTCCGTCAATCATGAAAAGCACTTTGTTGCCTTGGCCTACACCGCGAATATTGACTGTTCCGGCACTTCCTCCAGATACTCCATATCCGGCAAAACCACGTTCTGTCACAAAAAGACCCGGAACTTTTGCTACAAGCACCGGCAACAGTGCGCTCTCACCGGATTTCTCAATCTCTGAGGCTGTGATCTGAGTCACGTTGAGGGGAATCAGATCCGGGTTAGTCTTAAGTGGCGCGGTGACGATTACTTCTTTAAGACTGATGGTGTCGCGTCTATCCGAACCAATCGTAGCCTCAGTCGAATCAATCGACGCAAGAGCAGCCGGAGCGGCGAAAGCCACAGCAAGTAGCGTGAGTAATTGCTTGTTCATATTATCCGTAGTAAATGGTGGTTAAGTTGATAATCGATAGAGTTGAGTGGGAGAGTGGAAGATGAATTCAGCTTAAACGGAAGTTAATCCGTAAAAGTGGCGTAAAGTTAATGAAAATTATTTGATAATTTAGTGTAATATGGTTAATTTTGTGGAAAAATTAAGTGAAGTTATCTGAACTTTCACAAAATGGGATGAAATAATCGGAAGCTTCAACAACGACTATTCGTAAATAATCATTATGACGGATTCAGAAATAGCATTTTTCGACAATCTTGCACCCGAATGGGATGCCAATGAAGTGAGGTCTACACCGGAAAGGGTAACGAAAATATTGGGTCTCCTTCCGATAAAGGAGGGAATGAGGGTGCTTGATCTCGGTACAGGCACAGGCGTTTTGCTTCCATATCTAAGCCGTTTGGTTGGTGAGAATGGAAAAGTGGTGGGAGTAGATCTCTCGGAGGGTATGTTGTCGGAGGCTAAAAGAAAATTCGGCCATCTTGGAAATGTAGAGTTGTTGAAACTCGATTTTGAAGAGGAGGAATTGCCGGGTATGTATGATTTGGTGGTTCTCTACTCTGTCTATCCTCATCTTCACGACCCTGCTGCCACTATGGAATGGCTTTTCAAGATGAATATGAATCCGGGAGCACTGATAGTGATAGCTTTCCCAAGTGATGAGAAATTCATAAACTCCATTCACCATGAACGCAAGTCGGAGAGCGATCATCTTCCGCCTGCGTCAGTGCTTGCCTCGCAGATTAGTGAATGGGGTTACGAAACCCAGGTATTGGCCGCTACACAAGATGAATATATCGTGACTGTTAAAAAAATGTAGTGTCGGGCCTTTATTGATAGTGTGTCGATAATCGGGATTGTTAAAGCCACGGCTTGATAGCATAAGTTGATAGTATCAGGAATATGTGATACCGTTTCTTATCAACTGTTCCTTCAGTCTGAGATTCTCTTCGCGCAGATTGTCAACCTCGTCGCGAAGAGTGTCGACGCGTTCCGAAAGACGGTCGTTTCGCTTTTCAAGAAGATCAATGCGAGCGGCTGTCTCTTCATCAATATTGGCGTGCTGTCTGTCTCGCTGATGGGCAAGATCATGGAAATGATTGAGGAGCTGGGTAATGGCGTCGCTTTGAGTCGAGGAAGAAGTATGGAGATGTGGCGGAAGGGATTGATCGATGTCGTGAGTGTGGGGTGGCACATGGGTATGCGGTGGCACGGCGACTTCCAGAGGCTCCACAATCATATACTCATCCAAGGAGTTGAGGCCGAAAATCTCTTTTATTTTCTCCATCTTTTCGTCCGGCATACGGCTACGCCCGTTTTCAATGGCTGATAGGAAACTGGGACGCACTTGTAGGTGAGTGGCCAGTTCGCGTTGGCTCATGCCGGCTCTTTTGCGAAGTTTTGTAAGGTCAATTCGGCTCATATGATAAAGGATAATGTGTTTGAATCTATCTCGGAAAGCGCCCGTGAGGTGCTTGGGGAAAGTCAAATTTTTGTTATTGCGAAATTAGTGAAATTCACTAAACCAGCCAAATTTATTTTTCAACTTTCTGTAACATTAATTAACCCAAAATCAATAAACCAAATAACCCCAATGATGTTTTAATAGTACAATATAACTAAAAATCAAAACTATACGGACTTATTTATTTTGGATTCGTATGAAAATTCTTAATCAGTATGAAAAAGACATTAAGATTCTTACCCTTTCTTCTCGTAGCCTTGATGGCCGTGACTTTATGGAGTTGCGATGACGATGATGATGACGTGAAAATCACAGAGCAGCAGTTGCCTTCTCAGGCTAAACAGTTCCTTACTCAATATTATCCAACTTATAATGTGAGGAAAGTAACTAAAGATGATAAAGAATATGAGGTGGTTCTGTCAAACAACCATAAGGTTGACTTTGATCTGGCCGGAGAATGGACAGATGTAGACGCACCTAAAGGCCAGACTATTCCTAATGGATTTTACCCGGCCGACATTGATATCTATTTAGATGAGAACCTTAATGGTACAGGTATTAACGAGATCAGTAAAGAGATCTATGGTTATGACGTGGAACTCATCAACGGCCGTGATTTACGTTTCTCGCAGACAGGTGCCTTTCTTGGTTACGATTATTGATAGGTGAGGCTTCCCCTCAAAGCGCTTGAGTCATTATACAAAGCAGGATTCGTCTGATGCCGTTGTTGCCGGTGTCAGACGATTTTTTTTGAACACAACTTAAAAAATCCGTGTTAAAATACTAAAGAGTTCAATCCATGATTGTAACTTTGCAAAAAAATGCAGTCGGTTCAAATGATTACTTCTGATGAAGATCTGACCTTCTGTTGCGACCTTAGAATTTAACCAAACTATTTCATATGTTTAATTCCGTCTTCGACATATTGCGCGAGTATCCCACCCTCGCTCTTTTCCTCACAATAGGACTTGGATTTTTTATCGGGAAGATAAAGATCGGAAGTTTTCAGCTTGGCAGCGTCACTTCAGTGTTGCTCGTAGGAGTGATCGTAGGGCAGATCGACATACCCATGTCCGGTCCGTTGAAGATGGTTTTCTTCATGATGTTTCTCTTCTCAATCGGTTACAGTGTTGGTCCGGATTTCTTTAAATCATTGAAAGGTACCGGTTTGAAACAAGCATTGTTTGCCGTTCTGATGAGCGCCATGTGTTTTGTTTCGGTTTTTGTGATGGCGAGGATCATGGGTTATACCAAAGGTGAGACTGTAGGTCTCTTTTCAGGTTCGGAGACCTGTTCTGCATTGCTTGGTGTAGGTTCTGAGGCATTGGAAAGATTAGGATTACCCAAGGAAGCCTTGGATAAGGAGCTTAACATTATTCCGGTTTGTTATGCGGTGACATATATTTTCGGAACGCTCGGCACCGTTATCCTTGTCGGGAATCTCGGGCCGCGTCTGTTGGGTGGCTTGGAGAAAGTAAGACATCAGACGTTTGAACTTGAGCAGAAACTGAATGCAGGCGATCATAGCGATGACCCTGCTTATGCCAATGCACTCTCCACCATAGCTTACCGATCTTATAAGGTGGATAATCCTTTCTTCAATGAGCCTCAAAGTGTAAGAAGTATTGAAAAACATCTGGCAAAAAAAGGACTTGAGGTCTATATCGACCGTGTCTTGCACAACGGAGAAATCAAGGCTCCACGCCATGATGATCAGGTTTACCAAGGAGATGAGATAGTGGTTTGTGGTCAGCGTGAATATATGATTCATATCGAAGACTATTTAGGAAAAGAGACGGCAAACGTAAAACTGTTATCGTATCCGCTTGAAAGAGTAGGGGTGTTGGTTACTAAGAAAGACTTCATTGACACTCCCATATCTGAGCTTCGTCGTAAGAAATTCATGCACGGTGTCGTGATTCGCGATGCCAAGCGAGATGGTCAGCCGCTTGAGATTTCAGGTGAGACTACATTCAAGAAAGGTGATAAATTGACAGTGCTCGGTCGTACGGAAAGAGTGCGACGTGTAACTCCTCATATGGGTCATGTAGATCGACCATCGATTCAGTCAGACCTTATGTTTGTAGGCCTTGCCATTTTTATAGGTGGTCTGTTTGGCGCCATCAGTATCTGGATCGGAAGCATACCGGTAAGCTTCGGCACAAGCGGCGGTTCCCTGGTAGCCGGTCTTGTATTCGGTTGGCTGAGATCCAAACGTCCAACTTATGGACATATTTCTCCGGGAGCTTTATGGATCATGAATAATCTCGGACTGAATGTGTTCATAGCTGTAGTAGGTATAGAAGCTGCCCCATCATTTGTGGCAGGTATAAAGGCTGTGGGTCCAATGCTGTTTGTTGTAGGAGCCATCACTACTCTCATTCCTCTTTGTTTTGGTCTGTTCTTGGGTCATAAGATATTCAAGTTTAATCCAGCTATCACGTTAGGTTGCTGTTGTGGCACACGTACCTGCACTGCCGCTTTGGGTGCAGTTCAAACCACCTTGGGGAGCACACTTCCTGCCATCGGTTATACAGTTACGTATGCCGTAAGCAATATCCTGTTGATTGTGTGGGGCCTTCTTACAGTAATGCTTGTGTAAATCGGTGAGGAATTGAAAAATGCTTTGCCATATTTAACGTAGTTATTCAAACCCAATCAATGGAGATAATTGGTAGTTTGAAGTAATTTTACTAATTTTACCGAAACTAACAAAAGAAAAGAGATTCCGCGCCGATGGGCGAGGTTTTGAAAATTCCAATATGTCAAAGATGAACAAAGGCACCATATGTGTGCAGGGTGGCTGGAAACCTGAAAATGGCCAGCCCCGAGTGCTTCCCATCATACAGAGCACAACTTTCAAATACTCAACATCTGAACAGATGGCCCGACTCTTCGATCTTGAGGAGAATGGTTATTTTTATACTCGTCTTGCTAATCCCACGAATGATGCCGTGGCAGCCAAGATAGCAGAACTTGAGGGTGGTGTAGCGGCAATACTTACCTCTTCCGGTCAGGCTGCCAATTTCTATGCAGTGTTTAACCTTTGTGAGAGCGGCGATCATTTCGTTTGTTCATCAGCAATCTACGGAGGCACCTTCAACCTCTTCGCCGTGACGATGAAGAAAATGGGAATTGATTGCACATTCATAAGCCCTAATGCTACTGAGGAGGAGATAGCAGCTGCAATCCGGCCTGAGACGAAGCTGATTTTTGGAGAGACCATCTCCAACCCGAGCAATGACGTGCTCGATATCGAGAAGTTTGCAAAGGTTGCTCATGCCAATGGTATTCCTCTTATCGTAGACAATACTTTTGCAACTCCGATCAATTGCCGACCGTTTGAATGGGGAGCGGATATAGTGACTCATTCCACCACAAAATACATGGATGGCCATGCTACGAGCGTTGGCGGCGCGATTGTAGACAGCGGAAATTTTGATTGGGAAGCACATGCGGAGAAATTCCCCGGACTCACAACTCCTGATGAATCTTATCATGGACTGACCTACACGAAGGCTTTCGGTAAAGGCGCGTTTATCACTAAGGCCACGGCCCAGCTTATGCGTGATCTCGGCTCGATTCCTTCTCCTCATAATTCATTCCTGTTGAATATCGGCCTTGAGACGTTGCATCTGCGTGTGCCGCGTCACTGTGAGAATGCTCAGAAAGTAGCTGAATGGCTGGAGAAGCATCCGAAAGTGAGCTGGGTGAATTATGCCGGACTTCCGGGTAACAAATACTATGATCTGGCTAAGAAGCAGATGCCAAACGGCACTTGCGGAGTTATCTCCTTCGGATTGAAAGGCTCACGAGAGGATGCCATAAATTTTATGGATAAACTGAAGTTCATATCCATAGTGACGCACGTGGCCGATGCCCGCACATGTGTGCTTCATCCTGCAAGTCATACTCACCGTCAACTTACTGACGAGCAACTTCGTGAGGCTGGTGTGGCTCCCGATCTGGTGCGTCTTTCAGTAGGCATAGAGGATGTGGCAGATATTATTGATGATCTGGAGCAGGCCCTGGCTTGAAAAGGGATTCTTGATGAGATGCAAACTTGAGTTCGTGATCTTATTCAACTATAAAACAGCTTTTTTGAAATAATATAAATCTAACTTAACAACCAAGATGAAAATATCCGTAAAACTTCGTGCTCTCTGTGGAGGAGCTCTGCTGGCAGCTTGCTCATTTACAGCATGGAGCGCGACCCCGAAGTATATCTTCTATTTTATCGGTGATGGCATGGGTGTGGCCCCGGCTATGGCTTCCGTCACTTATGCGCGTAATGTGCTTGGTCAAGAGGAATTGCCTCTTATGATGACATTCCCGTATGCGGGCTACGCGATGACGTATTCAGCAAGTTCGGATGTAACTGACTCGGCTGCTGCAGGCACAGCTTTGGCTACCGGTCACAAGACAAGGAACAGTATGGTAGGCATGACTCCCGACAGTGTGCCTGTTTATTCGATTGCAAAGACTTTCAAGGATGCCGGTTACGGGGTAGGCTTAGTGACCAATGTGGCAGCTGATGATGCCACTCCTGCCGCCTTCTATGCCCATGTGCCCAAGCGCTATCACTCAGAGCAGGTAGACCGTCAGTTTATTGACTCCAACTTTGATTTCCTTGCCGGCTCAGGCCTGAATGGTTTATACAATAAGGATGGCAAATCAACCGGTGTATTGGAGGAATATGCGAAAAACAATATTGTAATCGTGAATTCCCCCAAAGACGTAGATCTTTCCAAGCGAATCATCCTTCTTCAAGCGAATCCTTTCCAGACCGGCAATACAGGCTATATGATTGACTCCATCCCGGGGATGATGACGCTTCCGGAAATGACGCAAGCCTGCATGGATTATCTCGGCAAGAAGACTCCGGATAATTTCTTCATGATGGTGGAGGGGGGCAACATCGACCATGCTCTTCATGGCAATGACGCACTTACGGCCATCACAGAGATTTACAACTTCAACAATGCGTTGAAACTGGCTTATCAATTCCTTCAGGAGCGTCCGGAAGAGACATTGATAGTGGTGACCGCCGATCATGATACGGGAGGCATTTCCGTGGGTAACAACCTTAACGGTTACGTGGCTCACTTCGATGTGTTGAAACATCAGAAGATGTCGAAGGAGATGTTCTCAGATGTATGCAAGAAAATGATAAAGGATGGTAATCCCGGTGGATGGCCGGCCATGCAGCAGCTACTTGCAGAAAAATTTGGCTTTGGAAAAGAAGTGAAGCTTACGGAGTCGGAGATGGGTGCTCTTGAAGATCTTTACAAAAAGGTTTTCGTTGAGCAGAATAGTGAGGATGAGAAAACACTATATAATGATTTCAACGCTTTTGCATCAGCGGTTTTCAGGACATTGTCCAACAAGGCGGCCGTAGGCTGGACAACTGGAGCACATACGGGAAATCCGGTAGGGGTGTATGCCGTAGGAGCGGGCGCAGAGAATTTCTCACGAGTATTCAATAATATAGAGCTTCCGGAGCTTATCCTTAAAACAGCCGGATTTGAGAAGAAATAAACCTTATGATTTGTATAAAGAAATAGCCGTGAACAAGCGTTCACGGCTATTTCTTTTGGGTTATATAACTTTGTAGAACGAGGTAAGTTATAATAGTTAAAATTCAGGTAAGTATCAATAATTGTCGGGACGAAGCTCGAAGTATGCCTCCGGATGCTTGCAAACGGGACAGATCTTGGGAGCGGATTTTCCGAAATGGATATGACCACACTCGCGGCACATCCACATACGGTCGTTATCGCGGGAGAATACGAGACCATCCTCGATATTCTTGAGGAGAGTGCGATAGCGCTCCATGTGAGTCTTCTCGATTTCGCCAACTTTCTTGAAGAGACGGGCGATATCTGAGAAACCCTCCTCCTCAGCTACAGCTGCGAAGTCTTTATACATATCTTCGTATTCCCATTCCTCACCGGCAGCAGCATCTACAAGATTCTGCGGAGTGGCTGGAATGCCACCATCATGGAGAAGCTTGAACCAGATTTTGGCGTGAGTATGCTCGTTATGGGCAGTCTCCTCGAAGATTGCGCCAATCTGCTCGTAGCCGTCTTTCTTAGCCTGCTTGGCATAGAAAGAGTATTTTACACATGCCTGGCTCTCACCGGCGAAAGCTTGACGAAGACATTCTTCGGTCTTTGATCCTTTAAGTTCTTTCATAACAGGAATATAGTGGAATGATGTTGAATATTTCTTAGCGTGAGATCTCTTATAGGAATTGCTCTACGTAGAGATCCTGGTGTTTTAATTTTGTTTTGACGGTCTTTTCTGAGAAATATCAGAGTGCACGCTCAATCATGTCGGCGAGCTCGGAAGCAGTTTTGTGGCCACTCTCTCTCATAAGTTCCTGACCCTCCTTGAATACTATCCATGTAGGATATTCCTCAAGACGGTAAGTCACTTTGAGGCGTCCGTGAGGATCATCAGCACGCACTACGTTGGCTTTGCCTTCATACTTGGCTTTGATCTCCTCTGTGAGATACTTCACATCAACTGCATCCTGACTTCCATGATGGAGAAATACCACCAATGTCGGGATTGTCTCTTTTATTTTCTCTTCAAATGTTTTCATAATTCATCTTTCTTTGCCTTTATAACATAAGATAGGTAGAATTTGTTCAAAAAAATAATGCGTGGTCTAAATTAATTTTTTGAGATTATTTGAAAAGAATCCGGACAATGGCCGCATGTGTGTTTAAGACCAATCAGTTATATTTGTCAAGGTATTTTGCAAGACCTGCTTTCTGACCTGTGCCGATTGCCTCGAATTTCCACTGTCCGTTGCGTTTGTAGATTCTGCCGAATTCTACGGCTGTCTCGATGGAGAAATCTTCATCAAGGTCGTAGCGGAGTATTTCTTCACCAGTGGTGGTATTATAAATGCGGATAAATGCATTTCTAACCTGTCCGAAATTCTGTCGACGCTCGTCGGCCTTGTGAATTGTGACCACGAATATTATTTGAGTGATGCGTGGGTCGATCTTAGAGAGGTCAATCATTATGCTCTCGTCGTCTCCTTCGCCTTCTCCAGTCAAGTTGTCGCCGGTATGTTGCACGGCTTCATCGGGTGAAGTGAGGTTGTTGTAGAACACGAAAAATTCATCTTCCGGAATTTTCCCGTTTTCACCAAGCATGAAAGCCGATGCGTCAAGGTCGAAGTCTGTGCCTGTGCTGGTCTGGTTTGTATCCCAGCCGAGCCCGATGGTGAATTTTGGCAGCTCTACGGCCACTCTCTGTCCTTTTTCAAGATTTATAGCCATTATTATGAGTTTTGATGGTTTTATAACACGATATTATGTTTGGTTGCCTGTAGGGGTATGTATTGGTGTCGGATACATTAAATCAGGCATACCAATGCAAATTTACTGAAAATTTCTTAAAATCAACATTTCGAAAGGTTAAATGTGAGAGATTTTGTTGTAGCAGTGAGATGAATAAAGAAAAGTTTTGTAAATTTGCATTTAATAGGTTGGGCAAAGAGTGGCTTCCGGCATTATCAATAACGTGCCTCACACTTAATGACATCGCTATTTCGTGATATGTAATATTCTGATCTGATATTATCAGTGAGCTCTTTACATATCGTTCTTCAAAAAAGTATAATACTACTAATCTAAAAAGATCATAAATGTTAATGTTAAATTTTATTGGAGGATTAGGTGCCTCTGAGATTCTTCTTATAGCACTCGTGGTGCTCTTGTTTTTCGGTGGAAAGAAAATTCCGGAACTCATGAAAGGCCTTGGCAAGGGAGTGCGCTCTTTCAAAGATGGTATGAAAGAGGTGGAAAGCGGAATAAATGAAATAGAGGAAAACGACAGTAAGGAGAAATGACACAAGAGGATAACAGTGCAAGTTTCTGGGATCATCTTGACATTCTACGCACCGTAATTTTTAGGATTCTTGCGGTGTGGCTGGTAGTGACGTTAGTGGCTTTCGTATTCAAGGATGCCCTGTTTGGAATAGTGTTGGCGCCCAGGGAGGGTAATTTCATGACCTACAGATTGATCGAAAGTCTCTGTTTACGTTTTGGACTGCCTCAGCCTGATCCGGTAAATATCCAGTTGATAAATACAGGTTTGGCTCAACAATTTATGACGCATATGAAAACCGCGATGTGTGCCGGAGTTGTTTTGGCGGCTCCATATGCTTTGTATGAATTGTTCTGTTTTGTTTCGCCCGGCCTGTATAATAATGAGCGACGCTATGCGTCGAGATTCATTATGAGTGCCTATTTCATGTTTCTTGTAGGAATTTGTCTTAGCTATTTCATCATTTTCCCCATGACCTTCCAGTTCCTTGGGTCTTATCAGGTGTCGGCAGAGGTGGTCAATATGATATCGCTTGAATCCTATATGGCCACTTTGATAATGATGTGTCTGTGTATGGGTATTGTATGTGAGGTGCCTGTTCTGGCATGGTTGGCAGCAAAATTGGGATTTTTAAAATCCTCATTCATGACTCACTACCGACGCCATGCCATTGTGATCATTCTGATTTTGGCCGCTGTAATTACGCCTACTTCAGATGTCTTCACTCTGCTGATTGTGGCTGTTCCCATATGGATACTATATGAATTCAGTGTTATTTTGGTGCGTGGAGTGGAAAGCCGTGAAGAGATTTCAACGATGCCTGTAGAAGAGGTCTGAGCACCACGGAGCGTTTCGCTGATCTGTCGTGCCCAAGTGCCTTTACATTGAGAGAAAATTTTTCAAAGGAACCGATATATTTAACTTATTGATTATTTGAGAGGTATAAATAGGGTGGGAGAGAAGTTAAAAAATATGTGAAAATTTTTTGGTAAAATATTTGCACAGTTTAAAAAAACGTTGTAACTTTGCACCGCAATTGAGAGAGACAACGACACTAAATGAGTCACAAAATCTCTTACAAGTGCACAGAATGCTTCAATAGCTCAGTTGGTTAGAGCACCTGACTGTTAATCAGGGGGGCGTTGGTTCAAGCCCATCTTGAAGCGCCAAGTTAAGAATAATCAGAGAGATCTGGTGATTATTTAGCTTAATTCATCAAGAGAGATGAAAAAAACAATGCTTCAATAGCTCAGTTGGTTAGAGCACCTGACTGTTAATCAGG
>CAZUNU010000040.1:0-18461 GCA_964622105.1 uncultured Sangeribacter sp.
GGACGTTTCGGCATGGAGCTCCACTTCCCGTTCATGCTCCAGCCGGCCACAACCATCTACGCCCTCGCGTTTGCTGAGGCCGGTAACTGTTGGACCACAGTCAAGCAGTTCTCGCCCTTCAATCTCAAGCGCAGCGCCGGTGTCGGTGTACGTCTCTATCTCTCCATGCTCGGCTTCCTCGGCATCGACTGGGGCTATGGTTTCGACAAGGTGTGGGGACGCCGGGGTGGCAGTCAGCTCCACTTCGTGCTCGGTCAGGAATTCTGATCAGGTTGCGGTGCTGAACTCCCTATGAGGCCTATACGTTTAAACTTTAGCGTCACGGAGATGTCTAACTTCAGGATACACCAAAAGCCATCCTTCCCGATGACGTATCTTTAAGTAAAACCTAAAAACCGAATGGATATGAAAAAGATCATACTCTCCCTCCTTATTGCCCTTTGCGGCGCAGGAGTGATATCGGCACAGAAATTCGCCCTCGTAGACATGGATTATATTCTGCGAAACGTTCCGGCTTATGAAATGGCCAACGAGCAGCTCAACCAGGTGTCACAACGTTGGGAGAAAGAAGTGAACGCCGTGTCGCAGGAAGCTGAAACAATGTATAAGAACTATCAGAGCGACATGGTGTTTCTCACCGACGACCAGAAGAAGAAACGCGAAGAGGCTATAGTGGCCAAGGAAAAAGAGGCCACAGATCTCCGCTACAAATATTTCGGTCCGGAAGGCGAGCTCTACAAAAAACGCCAGTCGCTGATGAAGCCTATACAGGAAGATGTGTATAATGCGGTCAAGGCAGTAGCTGAGGAGAAAGGTTATCAGACTATTTTCGACCGTGCCTCCTCTCAAAGCATAGTTTTTGCCTCTCCGCGTATAGATGTAAGCAACGAAGTGCTCGCAAAATTGGGTTATTCCAAATAAATTGAGTAACTTTGCAATCGCGATAGAAAACGTCAGCACTTTTTGCTCCCGCAAAGGGCACTGACGGATTTTTTCAGATAAAAAATCAAGAAAATAAATAAAACAAGTAAAAGTAATGTTTAAGAAAATCTTGCTGGTGGCAGCCCTTCTCATACCTATGTTGGCTTCCGCCCAGTCGACCCTTAAAATCGGTCTTGTAGATCTCAATGAGATTATCACTAAAATGCCTGATACTGCCGATGCTGAGAAGCAGGTTGGCGACGCTTCCAAGAAATATGAAGATGAGTTTGCCAAGCTTCAGGATGAAATGAAACGCAGAGTAGAGGAATATCAGAATATGAGCCAGGATGAGCTTCCTGCCATCAAGGAGCGCAAGGCTCGCGAGCTTCAGGACTATCAGACCAAGCTCGAGCAGTTCAGCCAGGAGGCTATGCAGCACCTCCAGTCTATGAACCAGCAGCTTATGGCCCCTATCGTGCAGAAAGTGCGTACAGCCATCGAGGCCGTAGGTAAGGAGGGCGGATTCTCTCTCATTCAGGATCTCAATCCCCAGCTCACTTATTACTACGCTTCTCCTGTTGTAGACATCACAAACGATGTGAAAGCTAAGCTCGGTGTAAAATAAGCCGGATTGATTAGATAAATCATACATAAGAAAGCGGGGCTGCGGTCCCGCTTTTTTATAATATCAACCTCTCGTTAATAATCTTCACTTAAATAGATTCCTTAACCCTCTACCTATGAAGATCGGCATATTCGATTCCGGTTACGGCGGATTGACCATACTGAAGGAAATACGCAGTCACCTGCCGGAATATGACTATATCTATCTCGGCGATAACGCCCGGGCACCATATGGATCACGCTCTTTCGACATCGTATATGATTTCACGCTCCAGGCTGTGAAAGCCCTTTTTGCACTGGATTGCAAATTGGTGATCCTTGCCTGCAACACAGCTTCGGCCAAAGCACTCAGATCAATCCAGCAGATTGACCTGCCGGGAATCGATCCTACACGCCGTGTGCTCGGAGTGATTCGTCCTACTATCGAAATACTTCCCAAGCTTACGAAAACAGGTCATATCGGCCTGCTGGCTACCCGTGGCACAGTAGCCAGTCATTCCTATGCCCTCGAACTGGAAAAGACCGCTCCCAAGATGAAAATCACAGAGCTGGCTTGTCCTATGTGGGTGCCCCTGGTGGAATGTAACGAAGCTAATTCAGAGGGTGCCGACTATTTCGTGAAGAAATACATATCTCAGCTTATCAAAGCCGATCCTCGTATAGATACCATCGTGCTTGGCTGCACCCACTACCCCATTCTGCTCCCCAAAATCTTGAAATATGCACCGGAGGGAGTAAAAGTCGTGGCTCAGGGAGCACGCGTGGCGGAAAGCCTCAGAGATTATCTCCGCCGTCACCACGAGATAGAGAAAGAAATCTCCAAAGGTGGCACTATCGAATATCTCACTACCGAAAGTCCTGAAAAATTCAATGAACTCGCTTCCGTATTTCTTGGAAGGGAGGTGAAGTCTCGCCGTATCACATTATCTGATTGACCTGTATTTATCTGATTGACCCTCATATGACACTCGATGAAATCCGCCAACTCCCGGCAGCTGAAGCCATCACTTCGCTTGACGCATATATAGAGAAGGCTCCCTCCGATGAGGAAGCCTATACATTGCGTGGCTTGAAGCATTGGGCACTCGGCCACCGTTCTAAAGCTATCAACGATTATCTGAAAGCCATTTCCATCAACCCCGGGAGTAAAGCGAAGCAAGCACTCGCCTCCGCAAACGAGATCCTTAATTTCTACAATAAGGATATCTATAATCCCTGAGCCAGGAATTCTTATAAACCGTGAGCCATAGATCTCAACAACCTCTGAGCCGGAAGGTTAGCTCAGTGCGTTTCCCATGGAAAGAACATAGGCTCCCGGTGGGGAGCAACAACTTTAGCTACCTTCGGCATCGTCTGATTAGCCACCTCAATCTTCGGTTGCAATAAATTGTTACCGTTGAAACTATTGCTGGTCTCAGCAATCTGACCATAAAACATCAGGTTGCTGACACTCATCCAACCACGGCTCTGGTTACGCACCTGGAGGCGTCCGAGGCCACGCAGATTACCTATCATCCGGCGCAGCTCCATGAGCAACTCCTCCATGTTAGCCACAGTGTTTATCATAAATTCTACAATGAGTTTGCCTCCCATTGTAAGACGTGCGAACATTCTGTCGCCTTTCTGTATCTCCTTATTCCTCATATCCTAAACTATTTTAAATTATACTGCAAAATTATTGGCAACCCCTGCCAATAATCTGCACCGTAGTATTAAAAAAAGTTTAAAATAGCAGAATAACACAGAAATTAACTATCTTTGCACACCGATTCAGGAAAAAATGTGATAAGCTTACGCTTAAAACAATTTTCTGAACAGCACCACATACGCACAAAGCGTCGAGATCTAAGGATCTTTCCTAAAGATTCTTCTACTCCTTATAGCGGCAGGAACTAAGGAACTTTCTAAAGATACTTATACGCCTTATAGCGGCAGGAATGGTGGAATGGTAGACACGAAGGACTTAAAATCCTTTGGCCTTTACCGGCTGTGTGGGTTCGAGTCCCACTTCCTGTACTGAAGAGAATTGGTAACTATTTGGTTATCAATCCTCTTTCGCTTTATTCCTCCCCCTGCGGGTGTAACAATAATCGGCTCAACGTAAATACCCGGTTGAAAAGAAAAATGATGAATTCAACTGTAGGGACATGGCACGCCATGTTTTCATCAGTCCTGAATTTCTATTCTTTGCCCCGCGGACAAGGCACGCCATGTACCTACTTATGACCAAAATAAAATCATGTATTTTCATTGATCCCATTAATCAGGGGAATGGGCGATGGAGTCGTGGAGACGACTATAGAAGGGGTGACGGGTGAGGGTGGAGACGTCGCCGATGATAATGAGTTTCATGCGGGCACGGGTCATGGCCACGTTCATTCGCCGGAGATCACGCAGGAAGCCAATGTTGCCGTCTTCGTTGCTTCGCACAAGAGATATCACTATTACATCACGTTCCTGACCTTGGAAACCGTCTACAGTATTAACCGAAATCAAATGCCGGAAAGGCTTAAAGAAAGGCGTGCGTTTAATGAGATATCTAAGATACTGGACTTGTGCGCGATATGGAGAAATCAGTCCTACATCGATTCGCTCTTCAAGGAAACGCTCCTTACCGATCTTTTCAATGTATTTCTGAAGCGTAAGTAAGGAAAAAAGCGCTTCATCACGGTTAATGCGTCCATGACTCTCTCCCGCAATGCTTTCACGAAAGAGGATTTTCTGATTCTCTTCCGAGGCATCAACGGATGTGTCGGTGAAGGGTGCGGTAGCAGTGTCGATCCATTCGATGGGATTATCAAAATCGAGGATGCCTCGATAACGCACCTCCGGTGCAGCCTGCATTGCGCCGGAATAGAACCAATCGCTTGAGAAGCGCATGATCTCCTCGTTCATACGATATTGCATAGTGAGCAGCGTTACGGCTTCGGGATGATTTTCCACAAGCCGCTCCATGAGCGATTTGCCCAATCCCCCCTTCAAGGCTTCGAATGACTTCACGGTTGGTGGCAGCTGACAATGATCGCCTGCAAGAACCACTCTCCCGGCCCGACGCATAGGAATCCAACATGCAGCTTCAAGTGCCTGCGCGGCCTCGTCAATGAAAAGAGTGGAGAATTTCATACCTTCGAGCAGGCGGCTTGAACTGCCTACCAGAGTTGAAGCAATTACGTGTGCTGAATTGAAAAGGTCATGATTGATCCGTATCTCGAGTTCTGTTGCCCGGCTTCGCAGGCGGTCCATCTTCTGATGCCATTGCTCCGACCGGTTCTTGCGGTTACCCTGCAACTCGCGGATGGCCTTGCGTATGCTCCAAAGCGTGGGATAATCGGGATGAGCCTCAAACCGCCGTTCGTAAGTAAATCCGAGCATCTTGTCGTTCACACGTGATGGATTCCCTATACGGAGCACGTGAATGCCACGGTCAACAAGTTTCTCACATATCCAGTCGACAGCCATATTGCTCTGGGCACATACGAGCACCTGACTTTCGCGGCGCAGGGTCTCGTTGATTGCCTCCACAAGAGTAGTTGTCTTACCCGTGCCAGGAGGACCATGCACAATTGCTACGTCTTTGGCATAGAGCACCTTGTTTACAGCAGTTTCTTGAGTCTTGTTTAGATAGGAAAAGCGCAAAGGGGCGAATGACAGCTCCTCCGCTTTCCGATGTGAATAAAACAGATCACGCAACTGAGCGAGACGCCCTTTGGCCTTTAGAGTATAATCGATAGCCTCAAACATTGTGCGATAGGTGGTCTCGTCAAATGAGATCATCACTCCGGCTATAGGTGCGTAAGCCAAGCGTCCGACATCTGCCGATTCCGGGATAGCAACCACCATCCGGTCGCCATCTACATAGCTGACAGTGCCTGTGAAAGGAAATAGAGGCTTATCGTCAAGTTCATGAGTCATTGAAAAGAAGGCTACCGGGCGGCCGAATTCAAAGTTATGGTCTACATCTGTCTCTTCCGTACGATAGATCTCGACTACACGCTGATTGAGTGAATTATAGAAGACTCGGCCAGTCTTAATACGAAGCCAAGCATTACCACGCTCGGCGAGTCGGGAAAAGCCGATTCGGCCGGTCAATTGAGAGAATGATGCTTTCTCAGCTTCATATTCAATCTGGAGGAGACGGCGCTGTTCAAGAAGTGACTGTGTGGATGTCTGCATAAATAATGATCTGCTCTGAGCCTTCAAAGTTAGCTATATTTTTGCACTTCAGCCAACAGTTGAGCCCTAATATTAATTGGAAAGATTGAAACGAAAAATGTGAGATTAAGAGAATAAAAATGAAAAATCCGAAAAACAGACCAACTAAAAAGAATAAAATGGAAATTTTTTACTGTTTTATCAAATATAAGCGTTAACTTTGTGGGAGAAAAAGGTATTTGGAAAATTACATTTGAAATACACATATCTGACAACACTTATGAAAATGTTATCGAAAAAGACAGTGACTATGCTTGCAGCAGTCCTGCTGGTTCCTTCGGTTGTGAAGGCGGAAGGCTATCAGGTGAATTCCCTAAGTACTCGCCAGTTGGGCATGGGACATTCCGGCATCGCCATGAAGTTAGGAGCTGAGAGTCAGTTTTTCAATCCGGCAGGAATGGCTTTCATGGAGAATACAATTGATTTGTCGGCTTCCTTCAATGCAATCATGCCTAAAGCCACAGCTACTGTAGGCGGCAAGAAATATACCACTGATTGCGATCCTTCCACCCCCTTCAGTGTGTTCGGATCGTTTGATATTCTTGACTGTCTCAAGGCAGGCATTAGTGTTTATACTCCTTATGGCAGTTCCATCAACTGGACCGACAACTGGCCCGGCGCCGTGCTCAATCAATCAGTAAAACTTCAGGCTTTCACAATCCAGCCCACTGTGGCGTGGAAAATTCTCCCCGGTCTCTCTATTGGTGCAGGTCTCACCATAACATGGGGTTCGGTAAATCTTCATAAGGCCCTTATGAGCGGCGAGGAACTTAACGCCATGCTCAGTATGGTTGGGCTTTCTTATCCCACACCCGATATCACTCCTGTCTCCGCACACCTTCAGGGACACGCCAACATTGCATGTGGCGTGAATCTTGGAGCTATGTATGACATCAGCCGTAACGTGACCTTCGGTATCAACTTCCGCTCAAAAACAATGATGAAGGTTAAATCGGGCCAGACAGAAGTGGTGTATGGCACTACCGATCCTACCATTCAGGCTATCCTTTCATCACGTCTCGACGGAATTGCCCAGACCAACTTCAAGGCTCAGATGCCTCTTCCAGCCACACTTGGTTTCGGTTTCTCATGGCATAATTCAAAAGTCATAGCCGACGTGGAGACCCAGCTTACATTCTGGAGCGCTTACAAAGACTTGAATATAAAGTTTGACGGCGCGCCACAGTTCGATCAGAATCTTCCGAAACTCTACAGCAATTCATGGCTGGTGAGAGGTGGTGTGGAATGGCATACTACTGACCGTCTTGATCTGAGAGCAGGCCTTATGGTGGATTTCTCACCGGTGAACAAGAAATATTACAATCCTGAGACTCCGGGCATGACTAAGGTAGAACCTACATTAGGTCTCACCTTCCGTCCCATACCGTGTCTTGGCATCAATATTGCAGGCATGTATGTAGCCGGTCTGGGTGTGAATAATGCCTCCTACCCCTTATACGAAATTGAGGAGGCAGGTGTGCAGAACAGATTCACGGCCGACTACAAACTCCATTCATGGACTGCCTCGTTTGGCGTATCACTCAATTTCTGATCTTGCAACAATAAAAAGCTGACTAACAGGTTAACTGCATCCAAAGTTGAAAATAATTTTCGGATGCAGTTAATAATTTAAATGAAACAGAACTTCCATCATATCCTATCTGCCGATGGCTACTCTTTAAGTTTGGTTAAAATGAGAGTTGGGGAATAACAAGCTGAAAATTCTAAAAATTTACATTAAAAACGAATTTTATTTGGCATATAGAGCGATTTTGGGTAATTTTGCATCTTTCTGAAACATTTACTCTTTAGAGCGTTATACAGACGTTAAACGAGCGTAATTGTAAGGTTATGCAAACTTAATTTTACGCACGAACACAAAACGAACGTGTAACGCAAAAGTAATTCAAATATGCTCACAATCGCTATCCAGAACAAAGGGCGTCTTAATGAAGACACTGTTTCCCTCCTTGCCGATGCCGGCATTACCGCATCCGCAAGCCATAGAAAGTTGATTTCCGATGCTAAGGGATTCCCTCTGCATGTGCTATATCTTCGCGACGACGATATTCCTCAGGCTGTGGCTATGGGTGTGGCTGATATCGGCATCGTAGGCCTCAATGAGGTGCTCGAAAAAGAGCAGGATGTGGATATCCTCATGAAACTCGGATTTGGTGCCTGCCGTCTCTCTTTGGCTGTACCTAATGCAGCCGACTACCCGGGAATTAATTGGTTTGAGGGCAAAAGAGTAGCAACGTCCTACCCTGTCATCCTGCGTAATTATTTCTCAGAAAACGGCATACATGCTTTCGTCCACGAGATAGCCGGTTCTGTGGAGGTGGCACCGGCTGTCGGTATGGCCGATGCCATTTTCGACATCGTCTCATCAGGCGGTACGCTCATACAGAATGGACTCCGAGAGGAAGAGACAGTGATTCATTCGGAAGCTGTGCTTATCGGTAACCCCCATATCGACGAGGAGAAGAAGAAGGAAATCGATAAACTGATGTTCCGATTCACCTCCATCATCGAGAGCCGTGGCATGAAATATGTGCTTATGAATCTTCCTAAAAACAAAGTGAATGAGGCAGTGGCAATCCTGCCTGGCATGAAGAGCCCTACCCTTCTTCCGCTTGCCGACGAAAACTGGGTGTCGCTCCATGTAGTGCTTCATGAAGACACTCTCTGGGAGAAGATAGAGCAGCTTAAAGGTGTGGGCGCGGAAGATATTCTTGTCCTTGCTCTTGAAAACGTAATTCGCTGATAATTGTTCTGATTGCTTATAAAAACCATATTCCCCCTTTTCAAGGGGATATCCGAATTTATGGAAATTATTATCAATCCTCCGCGGAGCGAATGGTACAAGCTTTGCGAACGAAATATCCCTTCTGACAGCGACATTCAGCGTGCAGTAGAGGAAATAATAGAGAACGTGCGTCAAAATGGCGACGCGGCTCTCTTCGATTATGCCAAAAGATTCGACGGGTTTAGCGGCACCACTCTCCTGCTGACCTCAGAAGAAATCGATGAAGCTGCAGCGAAAGTGAAGCCGGAAGTGGCCGAGGCCATACGAAAGGCTGCTGAGAATATCGAGAAATTCCATCGTGCTCAACTTCCGGCACCGGTAGAAGTCACTACTACACCCGGTGTAAGGTGCCTGCAGAGAGCCGTGGCAATCGAAAAAGTGGGTCTATATATCCCCGGTGGACGTGCTCCTCTGTTTTCCACCGTATTGATGTTAGCTATTCCGGCTAAGATTGCAGGGTGCAGTCAGGTGATTCTCTGCACTCCGGAGAACGGCGAACATGGCATTGCCCCGGAGATACTGTTTGCGGCCAAGCTATGCGGAATCCATAAGGTAGCCCGCATAGGAGGGGCGCAAGCTATAGCCGCAATGGCATTCGGTACGGAAAGCATCCCCGCGGTTCATAAGATTTTCGGCCCCGGCAACAGATTCGTAACCAAAGCGAAGCAGTTGGTCAGCAGAATCGCAGCTATAGATATGCCGGCAGGTCCTTCAGAGGTCATGGTAATGTGTGATCATACAGCCAATCCATCTTTTGTGGCTGCGGATATGCTCTCGCAAGCCGAGCACGGCCCCGACAGTCAGGCAATAGCAGTTTGTGATTCACAACAGCTTGCTGACGCTGTGGCTGCGGAGGTAGAACGTCTTGCGGATACCCTCCCTCGTCGCGATTCAATTGAGGGTTCTCTTTCACATAGCCGTATCATAGTGCTACAAGAGAGTAAAGATATGATCGACTTCGCCAATGAATATGCTCCTGAGCATCTCATAATTTCCACTTCGAAGCCTTGGGATATGGCGTGGCGAATAAAGGCAGCCGGAAGCGTCTTCATCGGCAACTACTCACCGGAGAGTGCAGGCGACTATGCATCAGGAACCAACCACACTCTACCCACATCAGCTTGGGCACGATCATTCAGCGGAGTCAATATCGACAGTTTCATGCACAAGATCACTTATCAGGAACTCTCGCCCGAAGGGCTTGCAGAACTCGGCAATGTGATCACGACAATGGCTCATGCCGAAGGTCTTGACGCCCATGCTCTCGCTGTGGATATCCGCCTGAAAAAATAAGTCTGCGGTTCCGGTTATCCACAAGGGCATTTTGAAAAATCCCACTATCATAATATATTAAAGCGCAATCTTTTGAAAGATATAACCAAATACATCCGGAAAAATATCCTCGCCTTGCAACCCTATTCCACGGCCCGCGATGAATTCAAAGGGGGCGACATCTCTGTTTGGCTTGACGCCAATGAATCGCCTTATCCGAACGGAGTGAACCGTTATCCTGACCCTCATCAGAAACGGTTGAAACAGGCTGTGGCAGCTCTTATGTCTACTCCTGCCGAGTCTATATTTATCGGTGGCGCAGGTAGCGATGAAGCTATTGACCTTGTCTACCGAATTTTTTGCGAGCCGGGTAAAGACAACGCCATCGCCATCACACCGAGCTATGGTGTCTATAAGGTAGCTGCTGAGATAAACGATATCGCCCTGCGTGAGGTCTTGCTCAACGATGATTTCTCTCTTCCGGTGGAGCGCCTGCTTGAAGCAGCCGACTCTCATAGCAAAGTTATCTGGATCTGCTCACCAAATAACCCTACGGGCAATGCTTTCCCCAAGAGCGACATCCTTGAATTGGCAGATAAGTTTGACGGGATTGTTGTGGCAGACGAAGCTTATGTGGATTTCTCCGAAAAAGGCACTCTCATCCATGATATCGCCGAACATCCTAACCTCATAGTGCTGCGTACATTCTCCAAAGCATGGGGTATGGCAGGAATGAGAGCGGGGATGGCATTCGCTGTGCCCGAGATAATCGGTTATTTCGACCGTGTGAAATATCCCTACAACATGAGCAGTCTCATTCAGGAAGAACTTCTACGGCGCATGTCCATGGGCACCGGCAATCATATCCCGGAAACAAAAAGTGAAGCAAAAAAGCTGTCGCTTGCTCTTGCCGCAATCCCCTCAGTTGAGAAAGTCTTTCCTACAGATGCCAATTTCATACTCATAAAGGTGGCCGATGCTGATGCAGTGTATGATTATCTGATCTCAAACGGTGTGATTGTACGCAACCGTTCAAGGATGCCTCTGTGTGAAGGCACATTACGTATTACTGTCGGCACTCCGGAAGAAAACGACCGTGTAATTGCCCTTATGAGGAATTATAACGTAAATAAATAACTTCCTTTCCGGAGAATAATGTCAACTGAAAAAGAATCGCTGATGAAAGCTATATTTATCGACCGCGACGGCACAATCATTCGTGAGCCCGAAGATGAGCAGATCGACTCTCTTGAGAAGCTTGAGTTTGTTCCTGGAGCCATATCCGCCCTTCGCTCTTTGGTTGGGAAAGGCTATGAACTCGTTATGGTCTCCAATCAAGACGGACTCGGCACTGAGTCATTCCCTGAAGAGACTTTCCACCCGGCCCACAATAAGATGCTGTCCACACTTGCCGGAGAAGGAGTGGAATTTGATGACCAACTCATCGACTGCAGTTTCCCGGAAGACAACCTGCCCACCCGCAAGCCTGGTCTCGGCATGCTTACAGAGTATACAGAGGGAGATTATGATCTTTCACAATCTTTCGTGATTGGCGACCGACTTACTGATATGCAACTTGCAGCTAATCTCGGAGCGAAAGGCATAATGTTATCCAAAGCTCCGGAGGGTGAACTTCCCGAAGGTTGCGTAATGGCCACAGACGACTGGCACGAGATTGCACGCTACATTCTTTCTCATGGAAGAAGTGCCGTGGTGGAACGAAATACAAAGGAAACCCGAATCCTTGTTGAAGTGGATCTTGACGGTCATGGCAAATCAGAAATCGACACCGGACTGAAGTTTTTCGACCATATGCTCTGGCAGATTCCCCATCATTCGGGCATATCGCTCGTTGTTAAATGCAAGGGAGACCTTGAGGTAGACGAACATCACACGATGGAGGATGTGGCCATTGCTCTCGGCGAGGCACTGCTCAAGGCTCTCGGCGACAAACGTGGCATAGAGCGTTATGGCTTCGTGCTTCCTATGGACGAGAGCCGTGCGATGGTGCTCATCGATCTTGGCGGACGTATCGAGTTCCAGTGGAGCGTGCCGTTTACCCGTGAATACGTAGGCGACACTCCCACCGAGATGTTCCGTCATTTTTTCCAGTCGCTATGCTGCGCCTTGAAATGCAATCTGCATATCGAAGCTACCGGCGACAACAATCATCATCTCATAGAGGGAGTGTTCAAGGCGTTCGCACGTGCTCTGCGCATGGCCATTCACCGCGACCCCTTCAATTATCAACTTCCTTCAAGCAAAGGCACACTATGATAGCTGTAATCGATTATAACATGGGTAATATCCGTTCCTTGGGTAATGCCCTTCAAAGACTTGGTGCTGAATGGCGTCTCACGGCTGATCATGACGAGATCCGCCGGGCCGACCATGTCATTCTCCCGGGAGTGGGAAATGCCGCCGAAGCTATGGAGAATCTTCGCCGTCTCGGTTTGCCCGAAGTGATCTGGCGTCTGCGTCGACCTGTGCTTGGAATATGCGTTGGCATGCAGGTCATGTGTCGTCATTCAGAAGAGGGAAATGCCGAATGTATGGGTATTTTTGATGCCAAGGTTCAACGGTTTCATGAAGCACCGGGAATTAAAGTTCCCCACATGGGCTGGAGCCGTATCGCAAATCTTGACAGCAAGCTCTTCAAAGACGTGCCAAAGGGCTCTTACGTCTATTTCGTGCATAGCTACTATGCCCCTCTATGCCCCGACACTATAGCCACGGCCCGTCATCCCGAGATGTATTCCGCAGCTCTTAAATATGAGAATTTCTATGGTTGCCAGTTTCATCCCGAGAAAAGTGGCGATGTAGGAGAAAAGATACTGGCAAATTTCATTTCACTCTGATTATCACTCCTGACCATGATAGAAATCATACCTGCAATAGATATCATTGATGGTAAATGCGTGAGACTCTCACAAGGAGATTACGATCGGAAGACCGTCTACACCGCTACTCCTGTCGAGATGGCACGTCTTTACGCCGAGGCCGGAATCAAACGCCTTCATTTGGTAGACCTTGACGGAGCGAAAGCTTCACGGCCATGCAATCTCGCTTCATTACGCGAGATAGCTTCTGAATATCTGCTCAAAATTGAATGGGGCGGCGGCATCAAAAGCCGGGAGCACCTTGAGGAGGTGTTCGCTGCAGGAGCCGATTATGCCATTATCGGCAGCCTTGCCGTAAAGCATCCGGAAATAATGGAGGAATGGATCCGGGAATTCGGTGGCGACAAGATCATACTTGGAGCCGACCTGCGCCAGGGCAAAGTGTCGGTAAGCGGTTGGCTTGAAGACTCAGAGCTCTCCATCGACGATATCATCAACCGTTTCCTACCCCATGGACTTAAAGAGGTGATCGTTACGGATATCTCTAAAGACGGTATGCTCTCCGGGCCAAACGTAGAATTATACACCTCACTACAGCAACGCTTCCCGCAGATAACTTTTACAGTATCCGGCGGAATTTCCTGCATTGATGATATCCGTCGTCTTGACTCTCTCGGATTGCCACGGGTCATCGTAGGCAAAGCGCTATATGAAAACCGAATTTCATTACCTCAATTTAAAGAATTTATCCACTGAAATGCCGGCAAAAAGAATCATACCCTGTCTTGATGTTAAGAACGGACGAACAGTCAAGGGAATAAATTTTGAAGGTCTTGCAGATGTTGGCGATCCTGTAGAACTTGGAGCGCGATACGCTGCGGAGGGAGCCGACGAGCTCGTATATCTCGACATCAGCGCTTCCAAGGAGGATCGCGCCACCTTCACCGGACTCGTTGAGCGCATTGCCTCGCGCATCAATATTCCCTTTACCGTCGGTGGAGGTATATCATCAATCGAGGATGCCGCCAGATTGCTTGATGCAGGAGCCGACAAAATCACCATCAACAGCGCAGCTGTTGCAAATCCTGATTTAATCACAGAAATAGCCTCCCGATATGGAAGGCAGTTCGTAGTTGTGGCAATCGATGCCAAACAAGTTGACGGTGTCTGGAGAGTCACTACTCATGGAGGTTCACGTCTCACAGACCGGGAGCTTTTCTCATGGGCAAAAGAGGTGGAGGAGCGAGGAGCCGGAGAGATAATGTTTACCTCTATGGATCATGACGGCACCCGCAACGGATATCCTTGCGACACTTTTGCACGTCTATGTTCAGTGCTCTCCATTCCTGTGATCGCTTCAGGAGGAGCAGGTAGTGCCGAAGACATTGCGGAAGTTCTAACCAAAGGATGTGCGGACGCAGCTTTGGCTGCAAGTATCTTCCACTACGGCGAAACCACAGTCAATTCCCTCAAGCAAACGCTTGCTCACTCCGGCATAGAAGTGCGCCTCTGATTTTGACTAATTCTGCACACCATACCGAGTCTGAAAAATTTCTGAATAGCCTTTTGGTTAAGGTCAAGTGCCCACGTTATCACGCAGGAAGTCTGTCTCCTTTACCAAATTATTAAACTGTATAAGATTACAATCATTTATGACTACAGATATATCTTTCAACGACTTCAATCTTGAAAAATGTGCCGACGGACTCATGCCGGCCATTATTCAGGATGCAGTTTCATTAAAGGTGCTCATGTTAGGCTACATGAACAAAGAGGCTTTTGAAACGACTCTTGCCACGGGTAAAGTCACCTTCTTCAGCCGTACACGTGGCAAATTATGGACCAAAGGAGAAACTTCAGGAAATTTCCTGAATGTCGTTGACATGTACCTTGATTGCGATGGCGACACTCTACTCATCAAAGTCAATCCGGTCGGACCGACATGCCACAGAGGCACGGAATCATGTTTCGACACTCCCTCACAGGAGGGCTTCGTTCGTAAGCTTTCAGAACTGATAAAACACCGCCATGAAGAGATGCCTGAGAATTCCTACACCACCAAGCTCTTCATTAAAGGTGTAAAAAAGATTGCCCAGAAAGTAGGTGAAGAAGCTGTAGAATCAGCGATTGAGGCTGTAGATGGCAATCGTGCCCGCTTCATATACGAAGCTTCCGACCTCCTCTATCACTATCTCGTGCTCCTCGAGCAGATGGGCGTCTCCATCGACGACATCGAAAGCGAACTCCTGTTCCGCCACACCTGACCAATTTCCATGCGGAGTCTTTTATACATAGTTATCCTGCTAGTCATCACAGCATGCGCCCAATCCGGCTTCCATACAAGAACGCTTGACGAAGTGCAAAGTCTTATGCAGAGTGATCCTTCCGCAGCTCTCGCCAGGCTAAATGATATTGATGTGTCGGAATTTCAGGATTCAGCCACTATGGCTCGTTGGGCCCTCCTTTATAGTGAGGCCATGGTCATTAACCGACTCTCGGTGCCAACCGACACCATAATCAATATTGCCGTAAACTATTACGGTAGCCATAATCTTGAAGATGAGTTTCGGAAAGCCTCGCGTCTTAAAGCTCTGATTAAAGCCGGAGATAATACAAATACCCTTGCCACAGCCCTTTATCTCCAGAAAGAAAAAGAATTTCTTCTGTTCAGAGAAAAGGCTCGGCGGGAGGAATTGATGTACATCAGTTCTATCATACTTCTTGTAGCCATTGGCATAATCCTATGGCTGAGACAACGAATCAAATATCAATCTCTGCAAAATGAAAAGCTACTGGCAGAAGCATACGGACTGAAGCGGCAGGTAGAGGACGGGAAAGACAACATTGGACGCATGGAACAAAAGATGCACAATCTCCTTGACTCCCGGTTTTCACTAATTGATTCACTATGCCAGACATATTATCAATCACAAGGCACTAAAATCGAACGGAAAGCTATCATTGATAAAGTCAAAAGTGAAATTGAGGCGGCACGTGCCGAATCTTTTCCGGAAATGGAACAGACAGTGAACGACTGTCGCGATAATCTTCTTGCAAAAGTAAAGGATACATATCCCGAAATAAAACCGGAGGATTACCGTCTTCTTGTTTATCTTGCTTGTGGTCTCTCGATACGTGCCATCTGTCTGCTTCTGGATGAATCGCCTGATGTGGTTTACAAACGGAAATCACGATTGAAATCCCGGATGAAGGAGTTTGTTTACCCCAAATGTCCTGACATAATGTCTATTTTTTGACTTCATTTTAATCAAGGTCAGACTATTTCAAAATAAATTGAAATACTATCTTGTAAATCACTCCGTTACATTTTACACAGTCAGATTGCTTTTTTGGATTTTGACTCGGATTGTCAGTAATTTTGCGATCAAAATACAAAAAATATGGACGCAAAATTTTACTTAACGATCCTTATGGTTTTTCTGATCTATAAACATGGCAAAGCGCAACAGGAACAACCCATTGACAGTATCACCAGAGAGTTGCAGGAGGTAATTGTGACGGCACGCCAACCGGCAACAAAACTAATAGGTTCTACTCTTGTATCAACCATAACGGGCACAAATCTTGCTGACCTCGGCAATGCCCTGGATGTGCTTGCTCAGTTGCCGATGATAAATGTCCATGATAACTCTGTCAGTGTAATCGGAAAAAGTAATGTTGAGATTTTTATTGATGGGCGACCTCTCCGGGATGAAAATGAATTGCAACAACTCCTTTCTTCCGATTTGAAAAAGGTGGAGCTTCACATGGCTCCCGGCGCTGCTTATTCAAGCACTACTGATGCAGTGCTAAAGATCACAACAAAGCGAAAATTCTCGAAAGGGCTATCGGTCACTGACCAGTTGAATATCCAAAGCAGACACAAATGGTCGGTGACAGAATACCTGGCTCTTGCTTACCGTACAGGTAAATGGGAAGCATTTTTAAACGGTTCAATAAACCGTGACCATTCTCTCGTAAAGGGCACCACCACGAACTCCCTCTATTATGATGACAAACCAACTGTTGTCGGAGGCAACCAACACAACTCTTATCTCGCTTTAACAGGAGAAATAAAAGCCGGATTCAATTTCACTGATAGGTCTCAATCTTTTGGGGCATATTACCGATACAATCCGGAAAACGGCAACTTCAACAATTCAGGATCTGAATGGCTCAATAATAATCCGGTAATACACCGTGAGATCAACCGCCGTATTCATGCCTATAGTCATCTCCTCTCAATGTATTATGAAAACGTTTTTTCTGACAAATACCAATTGCATTTTGATGGAGACTTCCGAAAATCTCACAGCCGCAGTAATACTACAACCGCCTACTCGGATTCTGATAACGAGGAGGTAAGCTCCAACGATAAACGCATTTCCACTCTGATAGCCGGAAAACTCTATCTTAATTTTCCTCTTTGTAAAGGTGACTTCTCAATAGGCACACAAGAGAGCTACACCCACACTACTCTTGATTTTCTTATGAAGAATCCACAAGTCGGCACCTACATACCTTCCTCATTAACGGAAGCTACTCAGACTTCTGCATCTGTTTTTGCATCATGGTCAAGATTATTAGGAAAATTTTCTCTTTCTGCCGGATTAAGATATGAGTATGTGGATTATGTTTTCAAAGTGAATGGTGTGAGAGACCATGATGTAAGTCGAAGTGATAATCTTCTTACACCTGATCTTTCAATAAGTTACACCCTCAATGAGGAGAGTCAGGTAAATCTCAGCTATAAGATGGCTACAGTCAAACCGCCTTATGCCCAACTTACAGGGTCACTCAGCTATGTAGGACTGCATGAGATAGAAGGCGGCAACCCCCGTCTGCGCGATGAACGTATGCACGATGTGCAATTATTTGGAATGTGGAAAAGGTTTATGATTCAGGCAGACTTCATGCGCTCTATTGATACATACGGTTATGTAAAAGAAATCTATCCGGCGCATGATCTTCAACTTCTTATGCACCCTGTCAATATCGATGTTTCAGCCCTGAGTCTCTATCTGATGTGGAGTTGTCCTGTGAAATCTTGGACTCCCACCTTGACTGCAGGGATGTATCGGCAATGGCTTACCCTTGATAATGAACGATACAATAAACCGATTTTCTCATATGAATTCAAAAACACATTTGCACTACCCTACGGCTGGATGCTAACTGCAAATATATCAGGGAGCAGTCAAGGCGATATGCATACCAACCGGTTCGCCTCCACCTGGTTTACAATGAATGCGTCTATTGGCAAAACGTTTATGAAGAAATCATTGACACTCAAATTTGCAGCAACCGATCTCTTCAATTCGGCCAACAATGACTGGAGCATGAAAACTTATGGAATCCTGGTGAAGAAGCACCAGAGCTACGACAACCGAGGCGTCTCCCTCAACATTATCTACAACTTCCAGCCCTACAAAAGTAAATACAAAGGCACCCCCGCCTCCGAATCCGAAATGAACCGCCTGTAAGCATATCACAAAAGACCCATCAAACCAAAATCTTTTTCGTGGAAATTACTTAGAACACTTGTTTATATGGTAAAAGCTGATTATATTTGACAATTAATTATTCCGGGTATCAGCCATGGTAGGTTTAATGGCGAATTGACTATAGTCAGCACCCATTTATCTTACTAAAGTTGTAACAGCTGCATATTGTTGGGTAGTATATTACCAAAATATTAAGCCTATGAGTGACAAGAAGACAATCTACATAAATCCTCTGACCGATTTCGGCTTCAAGAAGCTTTTCGGTAGCGAGGAAAACAAGCA